>JBDKJK010000216.1:0-3758 GCA_039796675.1 Chloroflexota bacterium | reverse complement strand
CGCTCGTGAGACCTTGGCTCCTTACGAAGGTCGCATTCATCTCGTGCAAGCCTCCCATATCACTCTCAGTGAACAACTTGCTTCACTAAAGTGGGATGCTATCGACGGCATTGTTCTCGACTTGGGTGCCTCATCTATGCAGTTTGATAACGCCGAACGCGGCTTCTCGTTCATGCAGGATGGTCCGCTCGATATGCGCTTCGGTGTCAACGCCGCCATGAGCGCGGATGAAATCATCAACACGTATGACGAGCGCGAACTTGCCGACATCATTTTCAAGTATGGCGAAGATCGGGATGCTCGCAAGATTGCCCGCACAATCATCCAAAGCCGACCGCTTCATACGACGGGTGAATTGGTCGCTGTTATCGAGAAAGCGAGTCCACGCCGCGGCGACAAGACCCACCCCGCCACGCAGACCTTTCAAGCCCTGCGCATCGCCGTCAACGACGAATTAGCCGCAGTGGAGAAAACGCTTCCGCAAGCCGTGGCAAGCCTAAACACCGGAGGTCGATGCGCGGTGATCTCCTTCCACTCGTTGGAAGACCGTATCGTCAAAGAGTATTTTCGAGAGCAGAGCAAAGATCTCATCAATCCGCCTTACGAACGAATTTATGAAGAAGAGCGTAAGGCTGTTGTGAAGTTAGTGAATAAGAAACCAATACTGCCAACCGAGGAAGAGACGAAAGACAACCCTCGTGCGCGCAGTGCCAAACTTAGAGTTGTTGAAAAATTATGAACATACCAAATGTCAACCTTCCCAATGTTACTCACCTGGTACATGCGTATCGGGTTGCTCCGTGGCGCGTGCAGCGTCAGTGGATCGGTAATGCGCTGCTGGTGGTTGTGGTGTTGGCGATGGTTGCCGCTTTGTATTTGAATGTCACTTCGCGGAGTGCGATTGCCGGACGTGAAATTCAAGATCTGACCGATGCGATTGCCGCCAGCCAGCAGGTGAGCAGTGACTTGCAAACCCAGCTCGCCGGGTTGACCTCTGCTGAATCAATGGAGAAGCGTGCGCGTGAGATGGGCTTCCGCCCTGTGGAGCCGGCTGAGTTGGAATATGTGATCGTGCCGGGGTATGTTGCTCGTGTGGCAATTGACCTTTCTTCCTCTTCTCCCTCTCAACTCAATGCACTGACCATTCCGCCTGAGTACAACCAATCGCTTTTAGATTGGATGGATCAGCGTTTGGTTTCTTCGCGGAGTTTTCAATGAGACAGCAGTATGGAAGGCGCAGCCAGGTGTTGGCGGGGGCTTTGGCTTTTTTTGCGCTTGCCATTATTGTGCAGTTGACCCGTATTCAAAACAGCCCCGAGGCAGATATCTTCCGCCAGCAGTCTGAAGATTTTGCCTACGAGTGGCGCACGTTCTACCCCAACCGTGGCGAGATCTACGACCGCAACGGGCGCTTGCTGGCGGGCGAGAAGAGTGTGTATGAAGTCGGCGTGGATCTGACCATTATGACCGACCCGCATGCCATCTCCTTTGCTGTGTCTGATACGCTCGACCTCGAATATGAAAGCCTGATGCAGGTCATTCAAAATCCGCCGGAAGGGATTTCGTATATTGTCCTTGCCGATTATGTAGAAGCATCAGATGCGCTTTACCTGCAAGACCTAAAGAAAGCCTTGAATGAACAGGCTGCTGAAGGCGCAACCGGCGGGTTGACCGGGCTTCAATTCAAATCGCATCCTCAACGCAGTTATCCTGAAAATGCACTTGCTTCGAACATCCTTGGCTTCGTTAACCGCGAAGGCTTGGGCTATTTCGGTGTGGAAGAAAAGTACGACTCTCTACTGGCGGGCAACCCCGTCACTGTACTGGTGCCCACAGACCCGAACAAAGCTTTCGAGATTCCGCGCGCACCCAATGGCACAACCCTGGTGCTTTCCATCAATCGTGACTTGCAAGCCGCCGCAGAAGATATTCTCGATACCGCATTGGGAACCTATGGCGCCAGTGATGGCGTGATTGCCATTATGGACCCGCGCAGCGGTGAGATGCTTGCCGTTGCCGTTTCGCGCCGCATGGACCTCAATAAGTTTTGGAATTACGAATCTGTATACGATAACGCCACTGAGTTCAACCCGGTCATCTCCAAAACATATGAACCCGGTTCGGTGACAAAAATTCTTACCATGGCAGCCGCATTGGATAGCGGCACAGTGACCCCCAATACTACATATATTGATACGGGCTCGGTCTTGATCGGCGGCGTAACCGTCCAAAACTGGGACCGTAACCCTTGGGGTGTGCAAAACATGGTCGGCTGCTTGCAGCACTCGCTTAACGTTTGTATGGTGAATTTATCCACACAAATGGGGGCGGGCACTTTCTATAACTATATGGATGCGTTTGGGTTGGGTCACCTCACCGGCGTAGACTTGGCTTGGGAAGCACCGGGCAGGCTCAAATCCCCGGGTGATGCGGATTGGTATCCCGTAGACTTGGGTACGAATGCCTTTGGTCAGGGCATGGCGGTCACTCCCATTCAAATGATGGCGGCGGTTTCTGCAGTTGCCAACGACGGACGCATGGTCATCCCGCATGTGTTGTATGCCATGGTGCGAGATGGGCGTCAATATCAGGTGCCTGAGCAATTTGGCGCAACCCCCATCTCTGAACAAACGGCTGATACGTTGAGTGAAATGCTTGCCATTTCACTGGAAGATGAATCATCGCTGGCGTTGGTTCCCGGTTATCGTGTGGCTGGCAAGACCGGCACTGCTCAAATTCCTGTGAACGGAATTTACGAAAGCGACGAGACCAATACTTCATTCGTTGGCTGGGGACCCGTGGATGACCCGCAATTCATGATCTACGTCTGGCTCGAACGCCCCACCGAATCGCCGTGGGGTTCTGAAACGGCTGCCCCTGTTTTTTCTGAGATGGCACAACGCACCGTCATCCTGTTGGATATTCCGCCCGATTCGATCCGTCAGCAGCTCGCCCAAAAATAACATGCTTACCCTTGCAGATGTTCTCGAAGCCCTCACCTCGGTCCGTCCGTCGAACGGTTCTGCCGTCATCACGGAAGGCGCCATCGATTCGCGTCAGGTGATTCCCGGTTCCCTTTTTATAGCGATCCCCGGTGAAAAAACAGATGGACACGATCACCTGGCGGATGCTTTCAAGAGGGGGGCATCTTTTGCTTTAATCCAGCGGGACGTAGACGCCTCTTTCTCGACCCTCGACCTGCGTGCCGGTCTATCAACCGATGCCATGCTGAATCTTGAATCTCCTCTCTGCCTGCGCGTGGACAATACCACCTCTGCCCTGCAGCAGATTGCGCGTTTCTGGCGTCGTAAATTACCGAACCTGCGCGTAGTGGGCATTACTGGTAGCGTTGGTAAATCCACCACCAAAGAAACCGTTGCCGAAGTGTTAGGGCTTCGATACCGCACATTGAAAAGCCCTGGCAATTTAAATAACGAGATCGGCCTTCCACTCACCATTTTGAGACTCGGTGCAGGGTACGAGCGGGCTGTGCTTGAAATGGGATTTTATGTACCGGGTGAAATTCAATTCCTGTGCGATATTGCCCAGCCACAGATGGGGGTCGTATCCAATGTGGGCACCGTCCATGCAGAACGAGCCGGGTCGCAAGAAGCCATCTTCCGTGGCAAGAGTGAGCTGCCCGCCGCGCTCCCACAGGATGGAGTTGCCATTCTTAACTTCGACGACCCCTGGGTTCGCAAAATGGAAGAGAAGACCAAAGCCCGAGTCTTTTTCTACGGGCTATCTCCTGAAGCACA
>JBDKJK010000215.1:0-5873 GCA_039796675.1 Chloroflexota bacterium | reverse complement strand
GCGTTTTATCCTTTGGGGATAATGGAGGTGATGGTCTTCGTCACCGCTTGTAATTGACCCGCATGCGCCTTCAGTTTATTCGCGTCGCCGGTTTTCAAGCCTGAATTAACGTCTGTAATGGTTTTGGAAGTGGCGACTTCATTATCGATGATCTTCTGGGTGATGCTTTCCATACTAATCAACATTTGCATCACGTTCTTGGGGATGATGGGCAGGTTCTTGAGAATAGGCAGAAGCACATCCAATATCTGGTTGGCAGTGCGGGCGTATTTGACCGTGAGGGTGTGAAGCGAGCCGATCGATGAGGTTAACTCAATCGCAACTTCCTGAATCGAGTCGATCATTTCTTTGTGCTGTTCAATGATCTTGGAAATATCCGTGATCGAGGCGGTTAGCTTGTCTGAAAACTTGACGTACGATACAGCGCCAGATTTGGAAACAGCTGCACCAGCTTTTACTACACCTTTGATGGGGGTTGGCATGGGAAGAATCCTCCAGAAAAATAAAATGATGCCGCCACGCGGCAGAATGAGCCAAATATACTTTAATTCGTTTTGCAAAACAACCTTGTTGACAAAGCAAGTTTTCTCGTATATGCTGATGACGGTTTATCTTAAACAAATAAGGAGACGACTATGAGCGATGCAGATGTACGCTGGGAACGAACTCGCAATCTTTTGCTCTGGCTGGCGATTCCATTGATCCTTGGGTTGCTTGCGGCTTCAGCCGTGCCTCAACCGGTCATTGGGGTGATACGGCTTGAAGATGCCATCTATACCTACTCGGCACAGAATACCATCAAACAGATCCAATACGCCATTGACCATGCAGAAGTGCGGGCAGTGGTATTGGTGATCGACAGCCCCGGCGGAACAGTGGTCGACACAGAATCCATTTATATGGAACTGACCCGCTTGCGCGAGAAGAAGCCGGTAGTGACCGTTGTAAACGGCATGTCTGCCAGTGGCGGGTATTATCTCTCTGTCAACACAGACTACATCTTCTCTAAGTCTTCCTCACTGGTTGGAAATATCGGCGTAATCGGTTACCTGCCTCCCTCCCCTTTCGTAGTTGAAGACATCATTACTACAGGTCCATATAAGTTATGGGGCGCCCCACGCGACTCAGACATGCGCCAAGTGGACATGATGAGGCAGGGTTTCTTCGAAGCTGTAAAACTTGGGCGTGGAGACAAGCTCACGGCTGAAGATGGCGTCATCTTTAGCGGGCAGATCTGGTCTGGCATGGATGCGATCAAGCTGGGCATTGTAGATGCTTTCGGCACCGAAACAGACGGCGCAAAGAAAGCCGCCGAATTTGCAAAAGTTGCCAATTACCAAATCCTCGACCTGGCAGAGCCTGCGGGTGTAGAAGCATTTGGTGGCTTCTTCTTTATGGAAGGCGCCGATGGCATCATCTTGCCTTACCCCAAAGAGGCGGGCTTCTACATGCTGTATATTCCGCTGTTGCCGGTCAAACAATAGGAGGATGCCATGAAACGTCCATATCTTTACATTGCGATCCTTGCCCTGCTCCTGCCCGCCCTCCTGCGTGGACTGTGGTTCTACCGCGGCTTCCCGGCACAACGACCCGAGATTGCCACGCCCGATTACGCCTCCTTCGTTAGACCTGAAGCGGCGGTCAGCACGCCCGACCTGGATAATATCGATCAATTTGGCGGGACGGTTGTGTTAGATGGCTACCACGGTAACCAATTCGCCTTGAATGAGATCGACACACTGACATCTGCCATTCAAGCACGCGGCGGGAAGATGGAAATAGTCATTGACGCCCTCTCGCTGGAAGCTCAACTGAAAACCGCCAGCGCCTTCATCACCATTTCGCCAAGTCTCATCTTTTCGCAGTACGAAACTCAACTGCTAAAGAGTTTTACAGAACGAGGTGGCAGGGTTCTCGTCTTTACTGACGCAACGCGCTTCTTTCTCAGTTACGATTTTATTTCGGGCAACCCGATCGCTATTGGAGATGCCAATGCAGCAAACACCCTGCTCAAACTATGGGATATTTCCGTTAATAATGATTACCTCTACAACACGGTCAAAAATGAAGGCAACTTCCGTAACGTGTTGTTCAATGATTTCGCCAAGAGCGAGTTAACCTTTGGTTTAAGTGAAGTGGCGCTCTATGGTTCGCGTTCGGTTGAATCAGCTTCAGGGCAGATTCTACTTCAAGGTGCAGAGACCAACCTCTCGTCGGCGGATGATGCGCATGATCCCAACGCGGGCGGCGCGGCAGTGAGTGAAGATGGCAATGTGGTGGTATTCGGTGATTTCACATTCCTCTCGGCTCCCTACAGCACCTATACCGACAATGCCACCCTCATCCAAAACCTCGCAGACTTTGCTCTTTCTGGAGAGCGAGCCGTCAACCTCAACAACTTCCCTTATCTATTTCAGGAAAAGACAGTGCAGGTTTTTGTGTCGCCCGACCTTCAAAAAGCGCCCAGCCTAGTGGCGGCACTTGGAAGCCTGCAATCTTCGATGCGCCTGCTGAATTACAAACTTGAATTCGTAGACGAAGCGCCAAAATCGGGCGACACAATCATCATCGGCACATTTGACGTAACAGACGAGTACGATAGCTACCTGAAAAAAGCCGATGTAGAGATCGACTTCGACGTGATCAACACAACCCAGTTTGGCGAAGTCAGCCGCTCGGGCAATGCCCTTGTCATTTTTGACGCGAACCAAAAAGGCAATACCCTTGTGCTTGCTGCCAACTCATCAGAAGATCTACTCGTCTTGCTCAGTTCACTTGGATATGGCAGCCTTGGGTCCTGCCTGACAAGCGATCAGGTTGCGGTGTGCAGCGTTGGCATAGATGATTTTTACTCCGACGAATCGTTTAGCGACCCAAGCCAAGAATCTCCAGAAGGATCGACCGAGCCGACGCCAGAAGTGACCCCAACACCCAGCGGCTAAACCGCTCTATAAAGTGATAGACAAAGCCTCCGAATCAGCCTTTGATTCGGAGGCTTTTCATTGACAAAACCACCGCGATACTTTACATTCGCTTCATGACTTCGTTCAGCCTGCTTCAGCGTCAGATCATTGAGTCTCCTCTGAATGCGCGCCTCTTCGTCTCTGGGGTGACAGGCACAGGCAAAACGACGGCAGGTGTGGAACGCATTCATTACTTGTTGGAGCAAGGTATTCCGGCAGATACGATCCTGCTCCTCACCCCGCAACGGACATTGCAAGAACCCTACCTCAGCCTGCTTGAGAGTCCATCTCGCATGGCGGGCGGTGAAGTGACGCCAGCCACCATTGGTGGTCTTGCAAAACGCATGTGTGATCTGTTCTGGTCACTGGCGGCAGAACAGGCGGGTTTCAAAAACCCCGAGCAACCGCCGATCTTCCTTACGCTTGAAACAGCACAATACTATATGGCGCACCTGGTGCGTCCTTTAATCGAAGAACGGGGGTATTTCGACTCGGTCACCATCAGTCGCAATCGTTTGTATTCGCAGATTATTGACGGACTCAACAAAGCCGCCATCGTTGGCTTTCCGCATACCGAGATCGGCGCCCGGCTAGACTCAGCCTGGTTCGGCGACCCTGCCCAACGACGGGTGTATCAGGATGTGCAGGAATGTGCCAGCCTCTTTAGGCAATATTGCCTCGAGCATAACATGCTCGATTTTTCATTACAACTTGAGATATTTCATACCATCCTCTGGCAAAATGAGCAGGTGCGTAATTTTCTTTCTGGCTCCTACCGACATCTGGTGTATGACAATGTTGAAGAGGATATCTCTTGCGCACATGACATTCTCAACGAGTGGATGGGAGATTTCGACTCGGCGCTTTTGTTGTATGACAATGCCGCAGGGTATAGAAAATTTCTGGGTGGCGACCCAGCCAGCGGCTTGGAGTTGAGCGGCACTTGTGATCAAGTCATCGAGTTGAACGAATCCTTCGTCTCGTCGGCGCAGGTTATTCAATTATCGAATGCGCTGGTCTCTGCGATCACAGGCGAAGGGATCATAGATGCACAAGGCAGTGAACCCGCCATGGAATTCATCATGACGCATTTCCACCCTGAGATGCTGGATGAAGTTGTGAAAAAAATACAATCGCTGATTGAAATAGGCGTACCACCTGAGGAGATCGTCATCCTTGCGCCGTATCTTTCAGACGCGCTACGCTTCTCAATTTCGAACCGTTTGGAAGCAGTAGGGATTCCCTGGCGCAGCAACCGCCCCTCACGCTCGCTACGAGATGAACCCGCCAGCAAGTCATTGTTGACTCTTTCTGCATTGGCGCACCCGCATTGGAATGTGCATCCGCCAAAGTTTGATGTGGCACATGCGCTCATGTTTGCATTGGATACTGACCTGATCCGTGCGCAATTGCTGACAGATATTATCTATGGTCAGCGTGACCTGAGGCTTTCAGCATTTGACCAAATCAACGCCGAAACGCAGGAACGCATTACCTATTCGCTTGGGGCACGATATGCCACGCTTCGCACCTGGCTTGAAGAATATCGCGCCAACTCTCCCATGCCGTTAGATTTCTTTTTACGCAAACTGTTTGGTGAAGTGATCTCTCAGCCTGAGTTTGGTTTTCACACCAATTTGGATGCCGTGCGCATTGCCGCCAGCTTGATTGAGTCGATCAAAAAGTTCCGCAACGCGATGGAGCCGACCTTAGACTTGGCTAGTCTTAACATAGGTTTGGAATACATCACCATGCTGCAAGATGGCGTGATCGCGGCGCAGTACCTTGAATCATGGCGCAGTGAAAATAAGAATGCAGTGCTGGTGGCGCCTGCCTACACCTTTCTGATGATGAACCGCCCCGCTGCTTTCCAATTCTGGCTCGACCCCGGCTCTGATGGCTGGGCGCAGCGTGTGTCACAGCCGCTCACCCATCCGTATGTGCTCTCTAGAGATTGGGAGGCTTCGCCAGGGCGGGTCTGGCTGGACACAGACGAAATGGAAATGGAGATCGAAACCCTTGCGCGGCTCACGGGTGGATTGTTGGCACGCTGCCGTGAAAAGATATTTTTGGCTTTATCAGACCTCGGCGCGGCGGGTTTTGAACAACGCGGTTCATTATTGCGTGCGTTTCAAAAGGTTTTACAGCAGCAACAATAGTTTTTGATTCTTAACCATTCAGTCGTTATTGCAGGCACTGTACGCCAGTGCGGTGAGCAATCTCAGCACAAGGGATTGCTTCGGGCAAGAACAAGTACGCCCTCGCAATGACGGTGGCAATAGTCATTTTCATTTCAAGACCAGCGAGGCGTAATGTGAAAATATCAAACAACTTCAAACAGCTTCTAACCTTCACGCTTCTGATCACTTTTGGGCTGTTACTGCGGGTGATGTTCCTGCCTGCTAAAACCCTCGATATGGATGCCTACTTGTTGTGGTATTCGTATATTGCAAAGAACGGCATCGCCGCATCGATTGGCAGTGATTACTTCGGCTATAACCCACCCTTCATTTACCTGCTGGCGCTTGCCACACTCACGCGTAGTTTTATTCCCCCGGTCATCGCCATCAAACTCATCCCATTCACATTCGATATCCTGAATGCCATTCTCATTTATCGCATCGTCCGCACGCAGGAACCGGAAGGCGCAAAACCTCTGCTCGCCGCGCTGATATTCTGGGTCGCACCGACCATCATGATCAATAGCGCGTTTTGGGGGCAAACCGATTCGCTCTTCACCTGCTTCCTTTTATTGACCGTCCTCCTGCTTTTGAAGGAAAAGCCAACCTTCGCCCTCGCCGCGTTCGCAGTGGCATTTGCAATTAAGGCACAAGCGATCTTGATCGCACCATTTTTGGGAATCCTCTTCTTCAAAAAACAGATTCCCTTCTATTCTTTTTTGGTCGTACC
>JBDKJK010000214.1:0-7645 GCA_039796675.1 Chloroflexota bacterium | reverse complement strand
ATCATCTCCATTGCAGCTCCAATTCTCGGCGGAGTGGACGCGTCCATTCCTGTGGCAATTGCAGCCACTTTATGGGCTGCCGAAGCCTACGCCCGAAAAAATGCCTGGCTAGCATTCCCTGCCAATGGCTTGTACTTGCTTGCATACTTTATCATCCTCTTCGAGCTACATGTGGATGAGCCGCAGTTCTTCTCGGTTGGCACTGCTCTCTTTGGCTTGATCCAACACTATCTATTGACACGTGCAGAAAGTAAAACTGGCGCATTCATTATGGGCATGTTCTCTCAATTCGTTTTATTGGGAACGACCTATATAGAAATGATAAACAAAAATGAGCTGAGTTACTTCTTCCTGCTCTTCCTTCAATCGCTAGTGGTGCTGGTCTATGGGATCGTCATCCGTTCGCGCAGCCTGACGCTGTTCCCAATCGGCTTTGTTGCATTGGGAGTGATTACAGTCGTATATAGCGCCTTGAAAGACATTGGCACGATCTTCGTTATCGGCTGCACGGGCATCGTCTTACTCATGCTCGGTGTCGGAGCTGTACTTTTACGTGAACGCATTACCAGACTAAGTGAGAAACTCAGCGAGTGGAAGGCTTGATTCGTTTTTATTGAAGAAAGAGATTTGAACCGTGTCTGCACAAAATATTCTAGAATTGCGCGTCGCTATCACCACGCGAGATTATGACCGTTTAGTGAAATTTTATTGTTTGGGGTTAGGAATTGAACCCACCGCCATTTGGAACAATGACGGTGGGAAAGCTCTGATGCTGAATATGGGCAATGCCACCCTGGAGATTTTTGATGAAAAGCAGGCGGAAGTGGTTGATGACCTTGAAGTTGGCAAACGCATTAGTGGACAGATCCGCTTTGCATTGCAAGTCTCAGACCTGAAAGCAGCCATGCAACGCATGCTTGCTAATGGCGCCATACTTGTGCATGAGCCGGTGCTCACACCATGGGGTGATTACAACGTCCGCTTGCAGGACCCAGATGGAATGCAGATCACTTTATTTCAGGAAGGCAGCGATGAATAGACCAGAGTCCCTGCTCAAAAGGCTGGATGAAATCGGAATTTCAGTTTCAAAAAGAGAGGGTGGGTTGGCGTTAATCGGGCTGGGATCAGTAGGCTTGGAAACCAACCGGTTGGATGACTTTTCTGACCTCGATTTTTATGTCATTACCACAACAGACAACAAAATTAAGTTTCTTGAAAACCTATCATGGTTGACAGATATTGCCCCAGCCGCGTATTACTTCAAGAACACACAAGACGGCTACAAATTTCTTTTTGAAGATGGCATCTTTTGCGAATTTGCCGTCTTTGAAGAGCAGGAATTGGAGCAGATCGTATTTTCACCGGGGCGGGTAATTTGGAAAGCCGAAGGTGTCGACTCTGGCATTGCCTTCCCGAAAGCCGCGCTGCAAAACACGAACCGATCGCAACCTATAGAATGGCTGCTTGGCGAAGCACTCACCAACCTATATGTCGGTTTGATGCGCGACCAGCGCGGCGAGAAACTGACCGCCATGCGTTTCATCCAGGTCTATGCTGCAGATCGAATTCTGGAGCTTTCCACTCGCACTCAACAAGTGGACACTTCCCATCAGGCAGATATATTCAACCTCGAGCGTCGCTATGAAAAGCGCTACCCACAAATGGCAAAATACCTGCCAGGGCTTTTGCAGGGCTATGAACATAACCGGGCATCAGCCCGGGCGGCATTGTTTTTTTTGGATGAGTATTTCAAGATCTCCCCTGCCATGAAGAGAATCATTTTGGAGCTTTCAGAACCAAAATCGTAATTCATGTTCAATGGGCAATTAAGTATCCCAAACAGCTTTTAGCAATTGCGGAATGATCTCCCCGGATTTTCCGTGAAAAGCAAAATCCGTTTTTGGGGTGAGAGGCGTCGGCTCGGCATTGATCTCGACAATGAGAGAGCCGTTGTTTCGGGCAGCATGAGCCAGAGCAGCAGCGGGCTGCACCACACCAGAGGTACCAACCGAGAAATATACCTGACAGGCACGCGAAGCTGTTACCGCAGCTTCAAGCGTTGCACGTGGAAGCGATTCGCCAAACCAAACCACATCTGGGCGAAGCATTCCGCCGCACATTGCACAGGTCGGAACGGACTCCATATCGTCTCCCCAGGTTTCGGTAAAAGTTCTACATTCGGCGCAACGGACTTTCTGTATATTGCCGTGCAGTTCGAGTATATTTTGACTACCTGCAAAGCGATGCAATCCGTCTACATTTTGGGTGATGAGCGTGAAATCGGGAATCCGTTTTTCCATTTCGACCAACGCGTAATGACCAGGGTTGGGACGCACACCCTTGATGGCTTCACGCCGCCAGGCGTACCAATCCCAAACGAGTTTTGGGTCGCGGGCGAAAGCTTCAGGCGAGGCTAAATCTTGGGGTTTGTATTGTGCCCAAAGTCCGGTTTGAGCGTCGCGAAAAGTACGTAAACCGCTTTCTTGTGAGGCTCCGGCTCCAGTGAGAACAACGACTCGGGTGGCGGAGGTCAAAAAACGAATGAGGTCTGTGGGGAAATCCATTATGGGATTACGTTTGCTGAGGTGGGCGTTGGTGTGGGGTCACATTCCAGCATTTTGAGGCGCTCTTTGTAGATGCCAGTACGCCCGTTCTCTACGCCCGATTGCGTGGTGGAGACTACCTGATATTCGATCCACGCTGTTTCAAAATAGGCATCTTCGAGCATTTGATCAGAAGACAGGTCGAGGAGGTAGGTGCCTGCGCCAAAGGGGATCATGGGAATGGATGTCCATTTGCTGGCACGTTCGGCTTTCAAACTCTTAAAACGAGCAAATAGCAAGACATATCCTACTACGTTTATATTTTCTACTTGTGCAGTTACCCGCACGGTTGATGGCTGGCAGCCTTTTGCTTTGTAAATCTCTGTCGATGCGATGGTGACATATAGGAACCCCTCTAGCTTGACGGATTCTGTGGGTGGCAAAAGGAGTGTGGGCAAGGGAGATGTGGCAAGCGGCTCAGGCGTGGCTGAATTTTCAAGTGTGGGTGTAGGGGATTTTAAGCCGACCAAAGTTGGGGTGAGGGTAAAGGTTAGGGTGGGCAGAACAGGCGTCGCTGTGGGTTGAGGCGTGACTGTTTCTGTTTGCGTGTGAGCGGGTGTGGGAGTCGCAACGGGGGCGAGTGGTCCGAATGCACAGGCAAAAGAAAATATTGTGAGAAGGAGGAATGGGATAATTTTTTTCATGGCTTTTGTGTGGGGATTGGGGTGACTGGGCAGCCTGTTAGCGGGGTGAGGCAGGGACAGGGATACATATCGAATGCTTTTTCATAGACTCGAGTACGACCGATCTCTTCGCCTTCGATGTTGGTTGCCACAAGTTGAAAATAAACCCAGGAACGCAGGTAATGATCGTGACCGTAAATTTCACTGCCAACCATGTTGTAGGTAAATTCACCCTGCCCACGGTTTAGCATGATGGCGCCGGAGGTCCATGGGGTGTAGTCTTCTTCTTGAATATCTTTGGTGCGGACAAAAATGATGACACTAAAGACTTCATCTGGGTCTTCCACTTCTGTACGGATGGATACGGAATTGGGTGTACAACCGCCCCAGTAAATTTTGGTGGGTGAATATTCAAGGCTTAAAAAACCGGGACCAGGAACGGATGATGTAGGTGATGGCGCAGGTGTGACGGTATTGCCGTCTACTAATAGAACAAAAGGTGTAAATGTGGGCAGGTTAAAATCTTGGGTGGGGATACGAATAATAGTAGCCGTTGCGCTAGGCTTGGGGGTAATGGTTATTGTGGGTGTATCTGTCGGCGCCAAAGTTGGCGTTGCTGTCGGCGGTGCGGGCGTTGCTGAAGCAGAACATGCCGAAAGCAATACTGCCATAAAAAGGAGTCTTATTCGCGTTGAAAACTTCATGTCGCTATAATACTATGAAATTTCATTCTGTTAATATTTAAAAGAGCGTTGTCAATAAAAATTGACAACGCTCTTTTGATCACGAAGATGCCCCAGAATAGTTTTTCAATCCGGTGCGCCAGATGCTGCGGGCAAAGATGAGAAAGAAGATTGTAAGGGCAAGTGCGCCCAGCCAGATCTGCAGAGACAGTCGCCCGGTGAGTGCCTGGGCAGGGATGGTGACGGCGAATGCAACAGGGACGAGGAACGTGAGACCATAACGCAGCCAGTTTGGGTAAATATCCACGGGCCAGCGCCCGGCGGCATACAGACCTACAAAGAGGTCAGCGATCTCATGCACACGCACGAACCAGAACGCCGTAGAAGTGACAATGAGCCAGAAGCAATAGATCATAACCGCACCCATCGCAAGCGCAGAGAAAAAGCCAAACACAGACCAAAAGTCTACAAGCCAGTTCAGTTGCGTGAGCGCGACAATAAGCACGACAATACCAGTGACCACATCTACTATTTGCCACAAGCGGAACTCACGCACACTGACAAGCAATTGAGAGTCGGCGGGTTTGGTGAGGGCATAGTCGAGCGTCCCTTCGCGGATCTCCTCCATGAGGCGTTCCATGTTGGGTTGAATGGCGGCGCGAATGACACCACCCATAATAGTGAAAACACCCATGACAGCGAGTAATTCTGCTTTGCTCCAGCCGCCTAAATCGGTTGTTTGAGAGAAAACCAAATTCAAGCCAATCAAGCCTGTAGCAAGTGCAATAAAGGTTTGCAGAATCTGAATATACAGATTGGCTCGGTATTGGAATTCGTTCATAATACCGATTCGCAAATAGTTGAATGCAAGTCGTATTCCAGTCACATTAACCTCCAACAGCAGAAAAGCGGCGGATGGCGACCTTCCAGATCATGTTGACCACCAACACCCCAAAGAGAATCCATGCCAGTTGTATGCCCAAGCCAATGAATAACTCATTGGCAGGCATATTGCCAACCAACACTTCGATCGGGTAGCCAAATGCCCAACGGAATGGGAAAAACCAAGCCACCTTTTGCACCCATTCTGGCATCAACGAAAGCGGAACAAGACGACCCGATAAGATAAGCTCTGCCGCAAAGTACAACTCGAACAGGGCGCTGACGCGTGTCGTCCAGAATGTGACCATGCCCAACATGGAAAGAGTCATGGTACGAATCAGGTATGCAAACCAGATCGCGAAAAAGAACACCATGCCTTCCAACAAGGTTGGGTGCAGGTCTGGCTTGAAGAACAGCGAAAGCGCCAACGCAAGCGGAAGCCATAAAATAATGACGACAACCTTCCAACCTGCGAAGAATGCCACATCATTATGCAGCGGATGAATGGGACGCATCAAACTCATCGACAGTTGACCCTGCCGAATGCGCCATTCCCACCCGTAAGGCGTGAAGACCACATTCATGCTACGGACGAGAGTCCACACAATGTAGTAGGCGGCAAATGCGCCCGGGGTATAGCCGCCCACCGAGCCTCCCTGTTGGGTCGCCACAGCAGACCAAACCACCATATAAATGACTGGTTCGGCAATCATGCCGATCATATAAAAATAATTGGCAACGGGATACTGCCACTGCTCCAATACCGCCATTTTCATGGCAGTCAAATAGAAGTCGATGTATCGCTTCATTCCATCGCCTCTTTCTTGACCGAGAAGACGGATTCGATCACATCTTCAATAGGCGTGGCTTCAACGGTGAGATCATCTACGGCGAGATCGCTGAGCAGACGGGTGGTGACAGCAGAGGTCTTATCCTTGGGGACACGCAAGACAACATGCAAACCGTCAATGGATACTACATCTCCATATTGACTAAAATCCTGGTTGGGATTGTCAATGTCGAAGCCGACTGTTTTGAAGGCGGAGAATTTTTGCACCAATGCAGCAAGGTCACCGTCGAAGAGCAATTGTCCATGGTGGATGACGATGACTCGTTTACACAGCGCTTCCACATCTGCCATGTAATGACTGGTAAGAAGAACGGTTGCACCATAACGCTTGTTATATTCCGCTACAAACGAGCGGATGCGCTTTTGCATGGTCACGTCAAGACCCAGTGTGGGCTCATCTAAAAAGAGGATCTTTGGTTTATGTAACAGCGCGCCGACAATCTCCATTTTCATGCGCTCACCCAACGACAAATTACGGACAGGTTTCTGTACCAGTTCTTTCAAGTCTAGTAGTTCTATAAATTCATCGCGAGTCCGTTTGAACTCGTCGGTTGGGATGCCGTAAATAGCACGCTGCAAGTCAAATGAATCAAGGGCGGGCAAATCCCATGAAAGTTGATTGCGATTTCCCATCACCAAAGTGATCTGGCGCAAGTAATCATGATTACGTTTGGCAGGTTCATAACCCAACACAGAAAGTTCGCCAGAGGTGGGGTGTAAAAGTCCGCTGAGCATTTTGAGTGTGGTGGTCTTCCCTGCTCCATTCGGTCCCAGAAAGCCGACGACTTCGCCGGGTTGAATGTCAAACGAGATACCGTCTACAGCTTTGACGGTTTTGTAGGTGCGTTTGAAGAGTCCCTTGGCGGCGGCTTTCAAACCTGCTTCGCGTTCGGGAACTTGATAATGTTTTGCCAGTTTCGAGATCGAAATGACAGAGGGCATGGGTTACTCCTGATTTATTTTTTGATCTGTGTTCGATACCAATAGTCCGCCCTATGGCAATAAAAAAACCGCAGGGCATCAGCGCACCTGCGGAAAAGCTCGAAGGTTTGTTTACCTGAGAATTCCACTGGGAGGCACGCAATTTACTGAATTGTTCATAACGATCAACATTGGAAGTACCTCCTTTCAGATTAGAATTAGATAAGCAGAGTTTATCACACCCAAAATTCGAATGCAAGACGGGAATTTGTATGAATAAAAAAGAACTTGAAAATCAATTGGATGAAACGCACCGCCGCTTTATTGCACTGGTGGGGTCAATCTCTGAAGCAGAGTACAGCCTACCTACCGACAACCCCGCCTGGACGGTTGGCGACATCCTCTTTCATATCACCCTCGGTCCGCGGGCGTTGGCGCTGGAAATTTGGCTGACGATCCACATCCCTGGGTTGTACAATTTTGTGATGCGGCATTTTCCGTCGAATTTTTTTAATCGGGTCAATGCCTGGTTCGGCAGCGGGCGGAGCGAACGAGTCAGCCGTCAGGGGTTGCTCAAGGCGTATGGGAGTGCGCATACAGTGATAAAGTCCAGTTTGAGGCGGGCGCGGGAGGAGGATTTGGTAAAAACGGTGGTATATCCGCTTGATTATGTGTCAGACCTCAAAGGCGAGGTCAATGTGGAGCGCCTTTTTCGCTATGTGACCGGGCATTTTGAGGAGCATTCTCGCCAACTGGAGATTGCTTCGGGCAAAGAACGCCCTCGCAATGACGAATAAAACTCTGGTATAATCTTGCCCCGTGACTGGTCCTACCGACGGTTTCAAAGCTTTCGGCACGGAGACCTGCAGAGTGCAGCGCAAGTTGCTGCCAATATTGAAAGAAAGGAGACGCATACGTCATGCCGCTCGCAAAGGAAGTTAAGACAAAGGCGATCGAAGATTTTCATCGCCATGAGAAGGACACCGGCTCACCCGAAGTTCAGGTAGCCATTCTCACCAACCGCATTACCCAGCTTACCGAGCACTTGCGCAACAACAAGCAGGATCAGTCCTGCCGCCGTGG
>JBDKJK010000213.1:0-7742 GCA_039796675.1 Chloroflexota bacterium | reverse complement strand
GACCAATTCCAATGGGCGTGATGGTGTATTCGAGATCGGGATGCGACAAGTCTTCGTCTATACCGACTTGATGAAAATGTACGCCAACGCCCGCGGGCTTAAGCGCAGTCTCTTTCTGCTTCCCTATGTGCCTGTCTGGTTCATGGCATTCGGCATCGACTTGATGACGCCCGTGCCGTATCCGATTGCGTACGCACTCGTCGGCGGACTTTCGAGCGACAGTATCATTTTGCACGCGAATGCAGAAAAAGCTTTCCCTGAGGTAAAGCTCATAGACTACGAAACAGCTACCGTCGAAGCTCTGAAGCGTTTGCATCCGCTGAAAATTGAACGAGTATGGGACGACTCCAGCGGAGTCAAAATCCTCAAACACGAAGGTTTCTTCATCAATCATCGGGCTGTGGAGGTGAATCTCTCTGCTGAAAAAATCATGAATGTCATCAAAGGTTTCGATAAAGATGGAGACTGGTTGTTTGCGAATTGGTTATGGCGTTTGCGCGGTGCGATTGAAGGAAAGCAAAGTAATTTTTATGAAGTAGATGTTCAAAGAGAGAATCTTATTTTGTTGCACTCCAAACTCAAAGCCCCCGGCGAAGGCTGGATGGAATGGCGTGTGGAAGAAAATTATCTTATTCAAACGGCTTACTTTGCACCGCACGGGCTTGGCGGATTTTTATACTGGTATGTGCTTGCACCATTTCATGCCTATGTATTTCGCGGACTTCTAAAGACGATAATCCAAAAAGCAATGGTACAATGACTTCAACATAACGAATCAGCAAGCGGCGAAGTCCGGTGCAAACCCGGCGCTGTCGCGCAACTGTGAAGGCAGGTCACGCGTAAAATGTGACCCTACCCAAGCCAGGTCGCCCGCTCTGATTCGGTTCAACCACTTCTCGCGGAAAGGAGGTGGAGAACGGATCCAAACGGATTGCCTCTCCCCCTCCCCAGCCTATGCTGGGGATTTTGATTCACCACCATTGTCATTGCGAGGGCGTGTTCTTCGCCCGAAGCAATCTCCAACTCTGTATCAGATTGCTTCGTCGCGAAAACAAGAGCGCTCCTCGCATTGACGAAACCATACACACTTAGGAGAAAAAAATGTTTCGTAAGACTTTAGTTTTGACGTTATTGATTGCGTTATTAATCGGATGCGCCCCCGCGCCTTCCTCAGAGGGGACGCTGCCAACTACGCCCGCAGTTGATTCTGCTCCGACAGAAGTTGCCGCCACCGAAGCCCCAACCGACGAAGCCGCCGCTCTAACCTTTACGGATGGGCTCGGTCGTGAAGTGACTCTTGCCGCACCTGCTCAACGCATTGTTACCCTCGCCCCTTCATTAACAGAATTTGTCTTCGCTGTGGGCGCTGGAGAGCAGTTGGTCGGACGTGACGAACTGTCTGACTACCCTGCCGAAGCCGCAGATGTTGCCAGCATTGGCTCAACCTTTGGCGCGGTGAACAGTGAAGCCATCCTTGCTCTTGAACCCGATCTGGTTTTAGCGGCAGAGATCAACACCCCCGAACAGGTTCAAGAACTGGAAAGCCTGGGGCTGACGGTTTACTATTTATCTAACCCGTTGACTTATGATGAATTGTATGAGCAGGTGAATCTCTTTGGGCAATTCACCGGGCATGAGGAAGAAGCAGCTGCATTGGCTGAGTCGCTTGCGGCGCGGGTCGAGGCGGTAGAGTCGGCGGTGGCAACTGTGACCGAAAAACCAACCGTCTTCTATGAGATTGATGGCACCGATCCCGCCAAACCGTGGACGACGGGTCCCGGCACGTTTATGGATACCATGATCAGCATGGCGGGCGGCGTCAATATCGGCGGTGTGTTAAGCGACTCGTTTGCGCAGATCAGCGTGGAAGAGATCGCAGCACAAGACCCGAATATCATCCTCCTGGGCGATACGTTATACGGTGTGACGATTGAGTCGATTGCTGAACGCGCCGGGTGGGCTGATTTGACCGCTGTAAAAGAAGGCAGAATCTTTGCCTTTGATGATAACCTCGCCAGCCGTCCCAGCCCGCGCCTGGTAGATGGTTTGGAAGAGTTGTTGAAAGTCCTTCACCCTGAGTTGGTGGTGAGCCAGTAGTCTGGTAGACAAGGAAACAAGTAGGCAAATGGAATCGGCTTGCCTGCTTGTTTATCTGTTTACATATGTATTTTGCCCCTATGCGCCGTTATCCGTTCCTTTCATCGTTTCTCTTGCTTGCCTTGGCATTGCTTCTCAGCCTTGCAATCGGCTCGGTATTCCTGCCGTTACGAGATATCTTCGCCAGCCTGCAAGGCAACGGGTCTGATTTGGCAGAGAACATTTTATGGAAGATTCGTCTGCCGCGCACGGTTCTGATCGCATTGACCGGCATGGCATTGGGCGGAAGCGGAGCGGCGTATCAGGGATTGTTCCGCAACCCACTGGCTGACCCGTATTTGATCGGCATTGCTTCGGGCGCAGGCTTGGGTGCCGTCGTTTCGATGACGGTGCAATGGTCTTATTCGTTTTGGGGGCTAATGGCGATTCCACTTTCGGCGTTTGTCGGTGCATTGCTTACAGTGACCTTTGTCTACTTCCTCGCCCGCGTTGGGCAAACGGCTCCGGTGACAAATTTGATTTTGGCTGGTGTGGCAGTTTCATCCTTTGCTACATCGTTGATGTCTTTCATCATGTTGCGCTCCGACGGTGAGTTGCGCCGTGCCATGAGCTGGCTGATGGGCGGCGCGATCCAACTCGGTTGGACGTCTGTGCTGGCAATGCTGCCGTATCTCATCCTTGGGCTGGGCACCCTTAGCCTGCACGGACACGCCCTCAACGTATTGCAGTTTGGTGATGAACAAGCACAGCAACTTGGTTTGAACGTACAGCGCACCAAACAGGTGATTCTGGTCGCATCCTCGCTGGCAACCGCCGCCGCCGTCGCTTTTGCAGGCATCATTGGCTTTGTCGGCTTGGTTGTGCCGCATATTATGAGGTTATGGTTCGGTGGTGATTATCGGCGTTTGATCCCGCTTTCCATTCTCGGCGGGGCAACAGCACTGCTCGTTTCTGATGTGATCGCGCGCGTGGTACTTGCACCACAGGAATTACCCGTGGGCATTGTCACTGCATTGGCGGGCGCACCGTTCTTCTTATGGATTCTACGCCGCACAAAAACACAGGGGTTATGGTAAGCCCGATCAACTATAAAGGAATACTATGAAAAAAGGTTTACTCATCGTCAACACAGGGGATGGTAAGGGAAAATCAACTGCCGCCTTCGGCACGGTCTTACGAGCCTGGGGGCGCGGATTTCGCATATGCGTCATTCAATTCATCAAAGCCGAAACGGGTCAATGGGGTGAGATCAAAGCTGCCAAGAAGCTCGGCATTGAGTGGGTGACCACAGGGGATGGCTTCACCTGGACGTCTAAAGACATGGACGAAACCATTGCCCGTGCCCGTCATGGTTGGGAGATCGCCAAAGAAAAAATTGCCAGTAACAATTATGACCTGATCGTGCTGGATGAATTTACCTATACCCTTGCCTACAACTGGCTCGATACGAACGACGTGTTGGAATGGCTGCGCCGCAACCGCCGCTCAGACCTGCATCTCATCATCACAGGCAGATCTGCCCCTGAAGCCTTGGTTGCCCAAGCAGACTTGGTCACAGAGATGACACTCGTTAAACATCCCTATGAGCAGGGCATTCAGGCTCAGGCAGGGATCGAATTTTAAATCTTACGCATTACGCATCACGGATTACAAAATGCGCGATCCGTAATGCGTAAAGGACAACACATGAACCTCACTGAAACCATCAAACACATCCAACCCCTCGACCAAGTTGCCATGCAGGCGGCGCGGGAGAGGCAAAACCAACTGACCAAGCCTGCAGGCAGTTTGGGGCGGCTGGAAGAACTGTCCATTCAACTGGCAGGGATTCAGCGCAAGCCCCTCCCGGTGATTAAAGAGAAAGCCGTGATCGTGATGGCAGGCGATCATGGCGTGGTTGCCGAAGGTGTGAGCGCGTATCCGCAGGAGGTAACGCCGCAAATGGTGTTGAACTTCCTCAGTGGTGGCGCGGCGATCAATGTGCTGGCGCGTCATGCCGGGGCACGGGTTGTGGTGGTAGATATGGGTGTGGCGAATGAGATTGAATATGTAGATAAGGGCGGGGAAACCCCGCCCCTACTTCGGCGGAGAGTCGGCGCGGGGACGGCGAACCTGGCTAAAGGTCCAGCTATGAGCCGTGAACAGGCGGAAGAATCCATTCAAAGTGGAATCGAAATCGCATTGGCAGAAATATCCAAAGGCGCAGACATCCTCGGCACAGGGGATATGGGTATTGGCAACACCACACCATCGGCGGCAATTGCCACTTGCATTTTAGGACGCACGCCTGAAGATATCGTTGGGCGCGGCACCGGTGTGAATGACGATGGTTTGATGCGCAAGATCAATGCTGTAAAGCGCGGTCTGAAAATCAACAAGCCCAATGTGTCAGATGGCATGGATGTGCTTGCAAAGATAGGCGGCTTTGAGATCGGCGGCTTGGCAGGTGTGATGTTGGGCGCGGCGTCGAAATATGTGCCGGTGATGGTGGATGGGTTTATTTCAACCGCAGCGGCAATGATCGCTGTTACCCTTAATCCCGATTGCAGGCAATATTTGATCGCTGCCCATCGCTCGATGGAAAAGGGTCATGGAATGATGTTGACCTGGCTCGGTCTGCAACCTTTGCTTGAGTTTAACCTGCGGCTCGGCGAAGGCACGGGGGCAGCGCTGGGCATCTCGATGGCTGAAGCTGCATGCAAAGTATTAAGCGAAATGGCAACCTTCGGTGAAGCGGGGGTTAGTGAAAAGCAATAGACAAGTAAACAAGTAGACAAGGATCACCTGTTTTCTTGTTTACCGATTCACTTTTGTACCTTTATACTTAAAACATCATGATCTCAATAATCGCCGCATTCCAATTCCTCACCATCTTTCCCACCGTCATCAAGCGCATGTTCACCTCGCAAGAGATGGGGCGCGCCGTGGGCTGGTTTCCGCTTGTGGGCGTTGTATTGGGCTTTGCACTTTACACGGTCAACTACACTGCGAATTTACTCTTCCCCCAAAATGTTTCGGCGGCGCTAACCCTCTTTGCATGGATCGCCTTCACACGCTTCTTTCATCTCGATGGCTTCATGGACACGCTCGACGGCTTGTTCGGCGGCTGGACTCCAGAACGACGACTCGAGATCATGAAAGATTCGCGCATGGGCGCCTTCGGGACGATTGGTGGCATTCTCGTTTTGTTGACGAAGTTCGCGGCTCTTTCTTCAACGTTGAACCTGTTCCCGTCTATTATGCTTGCCACCACGCTGGGACGTTGGGCATCTCCACTCGTGATCTACTTCTTCCCGTATGCGCGTGAAGACGGACTTGGCATTGAAATGAAACGAAATGTGACCTTGCGAGAGATTATCATCGCCACAATGATCGCAGGCGTTACATCTTGGCTGGTTTTCGGTTGGCTGGGGTTTGCCTTCATGCTTGGTGCGGCGCTCGTTGGCTTCCTCACTGCCGCCTATAGCATGCGTCTGCTCCCCGGTCTCACCGGCGACATCTACGGCACAGTCACCACACTAGTGGAAATGCTCACCCTCGTTGCCTTCACCGCAAACCTCACCTGACACCTGGAACCTGGAACCTGACACTTGAAGCTTTTTCTCACCCGCCACGGTCAAACGGACTGGAACCTCGCCCGCCGATATCAGGGTCACAGCAATACCGAATTGAATCAAGTTGGTATTCGTCAGGCAGAGTTGCTTGCACAGCGACTGTCAAAAGAAACTATCCATGCCATTTATTCCAGTGACCTTTCGCGGGCATTGGATACAGCCCAAAAAATCAACAGCCTGCAAGCGACGGCGAAAACCGTCTCGACGGACAAACGCTGGCGAGAATTATCCTTTGGCGATTGGGAAGGCATGACCTATGAAGAAATGGCGGCATATTCGCCGGAACTGTTCGACGCATGGATGAAAGACTCGCTGAGCATTTCCACACCCAATGGTGAGACCCACCGTCAACTGGCGGAGCGAGTGCAAATGGCATTCGATGAAATCAAAGCGAAGCACAAAGACGAAACTGTTCTCGTTGTAGGGCACAGCGGCTCGATGCAAACGCTTTTGTCTCTCACCCTTGGCATAGACTTAAGCCGCTACTGGCAATTCCGCATTTCGCAGGCATCGCTCTCTGAATTGACTGTTTACGAAGATAGTGTAACGCTGAACCTTTTCAATGACGTCTCGCACTTAACGCCCTAATTACTCATCACTTCGGAGATTCCTTGTCGAAAATCACCCTTATTCTCGGTGGCGCGCGTAGCGGCAAATCATCATACGCGTTGAAACTTGCAAAAGAGGCACACCAGCCAGTAACGTTCATTGCCACCGCTCAAGCATCCGATGACGAAATGTCTGCGCGAATTCAGAAGCACAAAGCCGAGCGCCCCGCAGCCTGGCAGACTCTTGAACTTCCGCTGCTTGTTGCACCGAACATTTCACAGATCAAATCCCATGTGGTCATTCTTGATTGTGTCACACTTTGGATCACGAATCTCATGATGCCATTCGTCAACGATGAGCTTGTAGACGAAGCGCCGTTTATGCAGGCAGCACAGGCAGAGACCAAAGCGCTAGTAGCAGCGATCCGCAAGACAGAGCAGGAATGGCTGATCGTCTCAAATGAAGTTGGCTTGGGGCTTGTCCCGCCGTATCAAATGGGGCGCGTCTATCGTGATGGGCTGGGTTGGGTCAACCAACGGCTCGCCCAAGAAGCGGATACAGTCTTTTTCATGGTGGCAGGTATTCCAATGATGGTCAAAGGATAGGTGAAATGAATATTACGGTTCGCAAAATGGATACTACGTCGGCGCAGTTGTTCAATCAATGCACCCGGGTGTTCACTGTGTCTTCAAAAATTATCCTGGATATGGCAGGTGGAAAACTCAATTGGGCAATTACCCCTGTAGAACCCTACGAAAAAGAAATCCCCATTGACGAGGTGGATCCCGTCGCCTTTATCCATAGCGAAGATAAAGTTGTATTCCTCGCTGAAGTGGATGGCAAGCTTGCAGGGCAGATCAAGACCATCACATGGTGGAACGGGTATGCCTATATTGATGACGTGGTCGTCAATCCGCAGTTCAGAGGTATCGGCGTAGGCAAAGCTCTCATGGGGGCTGCCATGCAATGGTCAAGAGAGAGGCGCTTTCCTGGCATTATGCTTGAAACGCAAGATGATAACGTCGCCGCGTGCAAGTTATACAACTCCTGCGGGTTTGTCCTCGGCGGTTTCGATCAATATACGTTGAAAAATTTCAAGCCGAATGAAACTGCGTTGTTTTGGTATTCGATTTTCTAATCGTAAGGGCGAGGTCCTCTCGCCCACCTTTGGGCGAGGAGACCCCGCCCCTACAGGAAAAACATGTTAAAGATCCAAAATCTCTCCGCCTCGTATCACGGGCATCAAGTGCTGCACGATGTTTCTTTTGACGTTAAGAATGGTGAAGTGCTTGCACTGATCGGTCCGAACGGCGCGGGCAAATCCACCATCATTCGCGCCGCCAGTGGAGTGATTCCTTCCGCGGGCATTGTACAAACCAACGGAGATGACTTCCATTCGCTCGACCCGATGCAGCGCGCGAAGTACATTGCGGTCGTGCCGCAGGCGATTTCACTTCCGCCCGCGTTTACTGTGTGGGAAAC
>JBDKJK010000212.1:0-3664 GCA_039796675.1 Chloroflexota bacterium | reverse complement strand
GTAATTGGTAATTGGATGTTTGTATAATTCCTAATTACCAATCTCTATTTACTTCCTTATCCGCCATTTCCACAGCGGACCAATAATCTTGCGCAGATAGTATTTTGCCACAATTGGGGAGAAAAAACTGCCGCCATCGCGATAGTGGACCCGCAACATTTCTTTCCAACCACGCTCGTCGTTGACGTTGGTTTTGCTGGAGGTGTGGATTCTAAAATTTGCCCAGGTCTTGCCGGGTAGGTAGTGAAGCGGAGCCTGTTTGGCGATGCGCACCCACAGGTCATAATCCATTGCGAAATAGAAGGACGGGTCAAGCGGACCCAGTTGCTGCCAATATTTAGCGCGGAAGAACATGGTCTGCTGCGGGATGTGGACGTAGCCGCCACGCAGTTTTGCGTAGTCCGTTTGGCGAGAGGCGAATTTTCCAATCACATCGCCCGCTTCGTTGATGAAATCACAATCGGCATACACCAATGCCGTTTCTGGGTGCGCTACAAGATAGTTGACCGCGTCTGCAACAGTATGCGGACTGGCATAGATATCGTCTGAGTTCAGCCAGGCGAGGATATCCCCTTTGGCTCGATTGAAGCCTTTGTTGATGGCGTCGGTCTGACCTTTATCTTTGACCGATTCCCAATCGCCTAATTTCTCTGCATACTTTTTGATGATGTCCACACTACCATCGGTAGAGCCGCCGTCCATGATGATGTATTCGATGTGTGGATACGTTTGCCCCAATATAGATTTGATCGTCGCTTCAAGATATGAAGCCTGATTGAACGATGGGGTAACGATGGTAACGAGAGGCAGGGCGACTGGTTTCATAGGTTAAAGAATCTGTACACGGAATTGACGGACTACACGGATTTTTAAAATATTTTCCGTGAGTATCCGCGTAATCGGTGTACCAAAAAATTATTTCCACTCTTCTTCAGAATAGAACGGCTCCGAAATCCCTTCGGTGATCGTGCGTACACGGGTAATTTCTTCAGGGGAGAGAATTTTCTTCCAATTATCAAGGTTGCCACGGCTATCGAGTTTGACAGAATGGGTCTTGTTCTTCGCCAACTTGGCAGGGTTTTCAGAACTGCTGGAGTTTCGAATGATGTCTTTCACACGTTCGGTGAAATCCAAGCCGAGAGATTTATATAATGTCTGATAACCGCCGATGGGGTCGAGAGAAAGGTCTTCGTGGCGCACAATGTGAAATTGGGGGAACCCAAACCGGGTCGAGTGAACGAAGCGGTAAATTATTTTCCAGAGCAATGCCGCCTGCCCAACAATGTCATCTTTGGGCATAGACTCTATCGCAGCGCGGTCACCTTCCAAATGGTCACTCATGAATAGCGGCTGGTTGAGAAAATTGCCAAAATCGAAATTCCAGCCGAGGCGTTTAAGGCTGCCCACAAAGCCGCCGGGATGACGTACTGTAATGACCACCCGGCAATGCAGTTGCTTTTCAAACCACGGCGAAGAAAAGACGGCAAAAGGGTCTTTGATAAGGGCACGCTGCCCATGCATACTGCCGATAAAAAATGAATGAAAATCTCGTCCCATGCGCAAAAAATCTTTAAACGACCGCAAAGACAAAATTTCATGTACAGTGTGATATTGAAAGTTCAAGAGTTCATTGAATGCGGGCAGATAGTCTGCGCCATTCTGATTGGTGATGTAGGTATACCAGTATTTGACCGGCGTACGATATACGCCAGGGCGGTGCAACACATTGAGCGGCTCACTAATGTAAGCCGTATCGGCATCGGCGGCAAGCATTTTGCCAACCCAGGTGGTGCCGCTACGGTGTGAACCGGTGACGAGGATGGGAGCCAGGTTATTCACTGAAGTAATTGAGGACATCTTCTTCTTCCACAGAGATCGCGGATATCAAATCAACGCCATAGATCCGGGCAGCACATTGGTTGACCCAGAAGTAAGGACGAACATCTAATTCCTTAGTGCCTTCATAACCATCCAGTGCAGGGAGCACTAACTCGGTCTGCCCGGCGGCTTTCATTTCATAGATCATCTGCTCACGTTCATCCCAACGTAAAGCGAAGAGGCGGCGAAATTCATACGTTGCCAACGGCTGGCGCATCATCCAGAACGGATAGAGCAGAGATACGAATGCAAGCGCCACAACCGCATAGCGCATGAAGGTTGGGAACTTAACATAGGATAGCACATAACCCGTGCAAATGCCGAACGCGGTCAGAGTGATCGTCAACATAAAATACGCAGGGAAGCGCACCCGCTCCACCGGGTACGACTGTCCATACGCGCTGGGGGCAAAGGATGCAAAGACCAATCCATATAAGAGCAGCGGGATGAGGAGAAACAGCCAGTAGACGCGCGCTTCAAACTTAACGTTGGGCTGATTCTGCATAAAGAGCATGGTCATCAGCGACGAGATCGCCAGCAGCCCCAGAAACGGAATGGGAAGCGTGGTGAACGAAATGCGTAAAAACAAGAAAGCAAATTCAAACGCGCGGAGCAGTGCGGCTGTCAGCGTTGGGGAACCATTCTCATCATTAATGCGCAACGCATTGGCAGGTGCAAGGAACATCACAACCAGCGCAAGCAATGCGCCAATCAGCAGGGCGCTCAACAAGGTCAACGCAGGTGTGCGGCGCGGTGATTTATCAAAGAGGAAGACGCAAAATATCGCAAGGGAGAGAATCACAATATGTAACGCCCCCACCGTTTCAGACAAACCACCGATAAAGAAGGCGAAAAATCCAAAAAGGATCGCCAGCGGCAAGGTCACTTTTTGCATACGCACAAGATACACCAGCCAAGCCGCGATCACTGTGAAGAAAACGATAGGCGTGAGATACGAAACCTGACCCGGGCGCCAATAGAGGATCTGGAACACATTCGGCGTGGTGAAAAACGAAAAGAGTGCAAGGGTTTCTGCTGCAAGCAGAACCGCAAAAAAGGGCAGCTTCAGCTCAAACAGCTTATTCAACTCGCTCAACAACCAATACAAACCGATCACCCATAAAATAACGTGCAATGCAGGCACAATTGCAATGTTATTCGGGAACAGTTCCCAAAAACCCAGCACGAACAAATTGGCAAAACGGTTCGACTCAAATAAGTATTTGTTCCAACTGGCAACAAATACATTTGCCGTTTGCATATTCCATAACAGACAATAATCATCAGCCATGTAACGCGTGAAGAAACCCAGGTAGGCATACAGGAGCAACACAACACCCATGGCAAGGCTTCCGAAGCCTAAAAGATATTGTGTGGTGCGTCCCTTTTTAGAAGTAATTGACATAGACAAAATTCTATCCTTAGTGAACTTTACGGAGCAGATTGAGACTCAAGCATACGGCACTCTTCAGACTGGCATCTTTTCAGTTGTTTCAACCAATTTGACAGCTCCGTAATCAATGATGGCTCGGCAACAGCAGCAAGATTCTCCAATTGATATGGGTCTTGGACAAGGTCATATAACTCTACAAAGCCATCGGGATGCTCATTGTACGTGTATTGCAAAGTACGAATCCCTGCCGAATAAGACAAGGAATCTTTAATTTGAATGGCTCCAAGCAAGTTTAGCAAACCGGGTACGGACGCTTCTTCCTCTTTGCTACCAAATGTATATTGCTGCAACAGAAAACCATTACGCCAACCGACGGAGACACGTCCATCGACC
>JBDKJK010000211.1:0-3136 GCA_039796675.1 Chloroflexota bacterium | reverse complement strand
CCAGCGTACTGGCGATGCCTTTACTTTGATCACCGATGAAGATAAGGACATGATCCGCACGCTTGAGCGCATTATGGGATATTCCATTCCGCGCAAAACCCTTGATGACTTTGACTACACGGCTGCCGCTCCGCCGCGTTCTGAGTCTGGCGGCAGAGGCAGAGGGGCTCCGAGAGACGGCGGACGCCCGCCCAAGCCTGCGCCCACCCCAAAAAGCTATGGCAGGAATCGGCTGGCGCCGAGAAAGAAATAGAATCAAAAAGAGCCCCGCGAAATCGCGGGGCTCTTTTTTGTTGACTAGCCGAGAAGTGTGACGTTGCTAGCCTGGGGACCCTTAGGACCCTTTTCGACGGTGAATTCCACTTTTTGACCTTCGGTCAAGCTGCGGTATCCATCCGCCTGGATAGCGGAGAAGTGGACGAACACGTCCGCTCCACCTTCGCGAGCGATGAAGCCGTAGCCCTTGTCGCCGTTGAACCACTTCACAGTTCCAATAATTCTGTCAGACATTTTTGCCTCCTATGGCAAGTTGAGATATATAGGTCAATCTGTTTGTTCCATCGGAGGACAAAACAAAACGACCCGCAGTCAAACCGCGAGTCGCTGATGTTCTTCAAACCAACGTAACCTACCGTTTTCCTATCTAACCCCAACAATAACACACACACAATAAGGAGTCAATCAAAAACAGGCACCAAATTGTTATTAGGCATAATTCACGTATAATAAAATCAGGCAAAATTAACGGTGAAACTTTCCCATGCTGATTCTTGATGTTCGCACCCTTTATGTTGCGATTGCAATTATCAATCTCTATACGAGTTTTCTTTTATTTTTGTATAGCCGCCATCAAAAAACCTACCCGGGCTTTGGGTTCTGGCTTATAGGCAATGTACTTGCATTGTGCATGTATTCGCTTTATATCCTACGGGGAACGATTCCTAGCTTTTTTGGTATTGTGCTTGCCAATAGTATTGGCACATTAGCCAATGTCTTCCACCTAGAAGGCATGAAGAAATTTATCAAAGGCTCATCGCCCTGGCTGCCAAATTTTCTTTTACCGGTTTTCATTTTTATCGCCCATTTTTATTTTCTCTACATCGTCGATAATCTTCTCATTCGCGACTTTCTTTTCAGCGCCTTTACCATCCTGGTCGTTGGGCGTATGTCTTGGTTGCTCATCTTTGAAACCAATGAAAACATGAAACCCATCTCTCTCTTCTTTGCCTCTTTACTCCTTATTTTCATGGTAGGCGCAGCCTCAAGAGTCGTTTTATGGAATATCACCTCCACAACAAGCCTCTTTCAAAACACAGAGATCAATTCAACCTCGGTATTATTCCTCTTGATATTTGATATCAGCTGGTCTGTCTGTCTCATCCTATTAAACAGTCAACGCATGAACAATGAAATTAGCCAACTCACTGGGAAGTTGGAACAACTCGCCTCTCTCGACCCGCTTACTGGGGTTTACAACCGACGCAAATTCCTTGAAATTGGGTCTTCAGAACTTGAGCGCGCAAAACGTTATGGCAGAAATCTGAGCCTACTCATGTTCGACCTCAACAATTTCAAAGATGTCAACGACTCTTATGGTCACGCCGCGGGAGATGAAGTGCTGAAAAAAGTCGTTGAAATTTGTCGCAACGGCTTAAGAAATCAAGATTGCATAGGACGCTTCGGCGGAGATGAATTCATCATCCTCATGCCAGAAACAACTATTGAAGCAGCCGTAGAAGCAGCCACTCGCCTCAACGCAGAAATACAGAACTCGACATTCAAGCGAGATTGGAATATCCATCTCTCTCTGAGTTATGGGGTGGCTTCAGCAACAGCAAAAGATTCAAGCATTGAGCAGCTAATGCACCGAGCAGATATATTGCTTTATGAGATGAAAAAATATAAAAAAAGTCCCTCACTCATCTCTGTCACTTAATTTCCAATGCTATAATCTTACTATGAACTTTCTCATTACCGGAGCTGCGGGTTTCCTCGGCTCTTCGCTTGCAAACCAGCTCGCCCGCGAAGGACATCAAGTGCGCGGGTTGGATGACCTTTCCACCGGCGACCCTAAAATGCTTGCGCCCGACGTCCACTTCACCCGTGGGGATGTAAGCGACCGCCCCAAGTTGTGGACTTTGCTTCAAGATGTGGACGTGGTCTACCACTTCGCGGCTCGTGTCTCTGTCCAAGAATCGATCCTGTACCCGCGCGACTACAACGCTGTAAACGTCGGCGGAACGGTGGCATTGATGGAAGCCATGCGCGATGTCGGCGTCAAACGCGTTGTGCTTGCCTCCTCTGGTGCCGTCTATGGCGACATGACAGATGGCAGCCTTAAAGAAACCGATATTCCCAACCCGCGCTCGCCGTATGCAGTCTCAAAAATCTCTGCCGAACATTACGTCCGCACTATTGGCAATTTGTGGAATATTGAAACCGTCAGCTTGAGGATCTTCAACGCCTACGGACCCGGTCAACACCTGCCGCCTTCTCATCCTCCCGTTATTCCCCACTACCTGCGGCAAGCGCTTCGCGGCGGGACCTTGGTGGCTCATGGCGATGGCAGCCAAACCCGCGACTACATATATGTGGATGATGTAGTCATTGCCATGCTGGCAGCCGCGACCGCGCCCAACCTCAACGGACAGGTCATCAACGTCGGCTCAGGCGTGGAAACGTCCATTAAGGAATTGGTCAACACGGTTTTGAATGTTACGAACAGTAAAGCCAATGTAATCTATAACAACAAAAGCTCTGGCGGCGTCTCGCGCATGAAAGCGGATTTGGCTGTAGCCAAAGAAAAACTGCGCTTTGTTCCGTCTATAGACTTAGTAGAGGGCTTGAGATTAACGCTTCAACGCGATTCACGGTTTAAGTAATCCGTTTACACATTAGCACGTTTAAATGTTTGAACGTGCTAACGTTCTAACCTTTCAACCCAATGATCCTCCCCCGCAAATTCTATAACCGCCCTACATTGACCGTTGCCCGCGAATTACTTGGTGCGCGGCTTGTTCATATTTCAAACGGCATAAAACTAGTCGGCTTGATCTCTGAGACCGAAGCGTATTTCGGGTTCGATGACCTTGCCAGCCACGCCAAAGCCGGGCGGACGATTCGCACCGACCCGATG
>JBDKJK010000210.1:0-3359 GCA_039796675.1 Chloroflexota bacterium | reverse complement strand
CAGCGCGCAATGCAACTTCGGTCTTGCCATAACCGACATCCCCGCATAATAAACGGTCCATTGGGCGGGCGCGTTCCATATCACGTTTGATATCTACAATGGCGCGTTTCTGGTCTTCGGTTTCCACATACGGGAAGCTGTCTTCCAATTCCTTCTGCCATTGCGTATCGGCGGCAAAGGCATATCCTTCCACGACCTGACGACGCGCATACAGATCGAGCAAGTCTTCGGCAACTCGCTGCACCGCCTCTTTGACTCGCGCTTTCGTCTCCGCCCATGCCTGCCCACCGAGATTATCCAGTGACGGCTTGCCGCCATCCGCACCGACATAACGCGTCAGCCGATCTGCTTGATGGACGGGAACATACAGGATGTCGCCGCGTTCATATTCAACGGTGAGAAATTCACGTTCGTGCCCATCCAACTGCCGCTGGATCAACCCGCCAAAACGCCCAATGCCATGATCCACATGCACCACGTAATCCCCCACATGCAAGTCCGCATACAAGGCTTCGGGCGTGTCCGCTGTCTGGCGTTGACGTGTGCGCGGCTGTGGTCGCTCCCAGCCGAAGACTTCGGAGTCAGTGATTAGGTGAAGAGTGAAATGTGAATCCGTTTTGAGAGTAAAACCTTCTGAGAGCGAGGCTTCAATAAAGTCGAGATTTTTGTGTTCAGAGTCAGGATAATGCTCAAACCACAATTCGCGCAACCGCTGCGCCTGCCGCGAAATGATAAAGACCTGTTCGCCATTATCTACAAGCGGCGCAAGATAATCAATGAACGGTTTGAGTCTGCCGCCAAAACGTTCATCGTGGCTGAAATGAGAAGCCAAGTGAAGTCCATCTTCAGCTTCCGTAGAATGACCTAATTCCAAATAAACGAACTCCGTCAGGTCGTCGCTTAACTCAGACCACGGCACATACGGCACAGGGAAACTTTCTGCAAGTGTGCCTTCCTTGATACTCTCTTGCCGAAACTTAACCGCCTGCTCCTCCACCTCATTTGCCATCACATCGATCAGGCTGATATCGTCTGCCAACACCAGCGTTTTTTGTGGCAGATAATCCAATAATGAAGCCGGTTGTTGGTGCAACAACGGAATATGAAATTCAGAAAGTGGTGTTTCGGTTTCAGTCGTATCCGCTAAAAACTCACGAGCAGGCGTCACAAGCAGGGTCTCAAGTTTTTCAAGCGTGCGCTGTGTGGCAGGGTCAAAACTGCGAATAGTTTCGATCTCGTCGCCAAAAAAATCAAGCCGCACGGGATTAAGTTCCGTGGGCGCCCACACATCAAGGATGCCGCCACGCCCTGAGAATTGACCCGGCTCGAGAACGGTGTTGACGCGTTGATATCCGATCCGCGCCCACTCACGCATCAGACCATCGGGTTGGTTGTTCTGGTTTACTGACAGTTTTTTACACGCCTTGAGAAAATCCCGCCGCGGCAAAGTACGAGTCATCAACGAACGGACTGAGGCGACAATGATGGGCGGAATTTCAGGCTTTTTGGCAAACGGCAAGTGATAATTGGAAAGCGCCGTCAGTGTTTGAAGTCTTTCGCGGCGAGTGGTCACACCCCAGGCAGCTTCTTCATAGAAAAGCGGATTCGGCTCCGCAAAAAGATAACGCGGCGACTTAACCCAAAAGCCAAGTTCGTCATACATAGACAAGGCATGGTCAGCGCGGTCAGTGATGAGCAGGATGGGTTGATTCACATCCGCACGCAGAGCAGCGAGGACGGGCAAACGCGAAGAACGCGGCAGCCCCAGCCCAGAGACGGGTTTACGCGCAGAGAGGTCGCCCAGCAGTTGCTGGTACGAAGGGAGAGAACGGAGGTGTTGAAGAAGTGACAGCATTTGAAAAAAAATTACGCATTACGTATTTCGTATTTCGTAATACGTAAAGATTAGGAATCCAGCCCGCCGTTATATTTATTCATTGCCGCATTCAAGCCTTTCATCACAAATTCAAGTGCGGCTTCAGAAGCGCGTGAGAGAAGCTCCGGCATGAGTTTCAATTCGTCTCGTGAGAAATCCTGCAAAACGTAATCTTTCGCGTCCATACGCCCGGGCGGGCGACCAATGCCAAGACGCAAACGCGGAAAATCTTTGGTGCCGAGCAACTCAATCGTATTCGCCATGCCACGCTGACCACCCGGTCCGCCCGTAGGACGGATGCGGATCGTTCCAAAGGGAATGTCTAGATCATCGTGGGCAATGAGCAGATTTTCGAGGGGAATCTTGTAGAAGTGTAAAAGTCCCTGCACCGATTGACCGGAAAGGTTCATATACGTCTGCGGCTTGGCGAGGATGAGTTTGCGCTCTTCGTGCAACCCTGAAGTGATGATGGCTTTCGATTGCACTTTCATGCCGCGCGCGCCGATCTTTTCGGCAAGGTGGTCAATGAGCATAAAGCCAATGTTGTGGCGGGTGTCTTTATATTCACGTCCCGGGTTGCCGAGACCGATGAGAAGGTAGGTATCTGTCATGTGTAACTTTTCCAAGTTTCAAGTTTCAAGTATCAGGTGTTTTTTCTGAGGCGGAGAACAAGAGAGAAAAATGCGAATAAAACCAAAATGGCTAACGCGCTTTGCCAGAAGATGGTCAGGATGGAAGATGTGGTCAGTGATGCTGGGTTGGCTGGCAATGGTGTGGATGTAGGATAAGTGACTACCGGCATGGAGGTGACTTGAACGGCAACTTCTGGGGTTTCATTGAGGGGCTGAAAATTGAAAACAGCTTCTGTGGCTGTAGGCGTTGAAGTGGGCAGAGGTTCGTCATTTCGGATTTTTAAGTTGGAAATGGTCGCATCCTGAAAGGAGCCATCCTGCAAGAAGACGCGTAAGCGTAGGGCATACTCGCCATCGGTGACGGCGGTCGTGTCCCAGGCGGCGAGCACGGGATTCGTGATCGGCTGAGGAAAGGTTTGGATGGCGAACCAGCTCGCGGCGGGGTCTGAGGCGGTTGCATTAAAGGTAAACGCCAGCTCGGCTGAAGCGAAATTCGGGGTATCCATCCTGCCTATTACTTCGACCAGTCCGCGCAGGGTGGCATCGGGTTGAGGCGAGGTAATGGAAACGGTTGGACCCTGAAAAAATAAGGAAAGAATCAAAAATAGCCTGAACATGACAATCGGTAAGTTTAACATGAAGGGAGGGCGGGGTCAAATTTTGACTATTTTTTTGTAACGTTGAGATTGAAAATCAATTGAAAAGCGAGTGCAATTCTCGAATAAGCCTTTTTCTGGTAAACTCTAGCCGTCTAAAATATTTTTAGGAGATTTGTTTATGGCACCATCCCGCGCTGAACAACTGGTGGAACGACTTCGCAATATGCAAGCCGCCGCCCCTGATATTGAAGC
>JBDKJK010000209.1:0-2847 GCA_039796675.1 Chloroflexota bacterium | reverse complement strand
GTTGGCAGGGATCACGCCGGAGTACACACGAGTTTGGCGAGGTAGGATGGAAATATGTCGGACGCGCACCAAGCCTGGGAGGATGAGCAACTGTCCGCTTGTGGGAAGAAGCGCGCGCTTCATCATCAATCCCAACCGGTCTGTGGCAATGGCATGCACTCCGTCAAACGTGTGACTGCCGCGCTTCCCCTTGACCGTGTACGACCATGAAGCTTCTCCGCCCGCCGGGAGTGACATGAACCGGTCTGGCGCGCCTTCGATGACTTCGAGAAATTTTGGCAATGGGTCGAAGAGGTGGACCTGCTCCAAATGCGCACCATTATTTTTTACCGTGACGTTCACCGTGATGCTATTGCCCGGCGCGACGCGTTCTTCGCTAAGCGTGCGTTGCGCCGAAAGATTCAGATCATCGGGCGCGCGCCACAAACCAGCCAGCAGGTACAAGACCAGCGGCAATGCAAGCATGATGACAGAACCATTTAACGTGGCGACACCCGCCAGAAAAATGATATAGGTCAGCGCGGCAAGCAGGCTGATGCGACTCATATTCCCCGTCTCCGCCCGACGATAAACCGTCGGGCTATACATACAAACCCCGCTAAAGCGGGGTAGCCGACTTTAGTCGGCTTCGTAGGAATAGCGCGGGGGTTCATCCCCGCGCGGGACACATGCGCACTACAACTCATGAATTATCCAGCCACCGGCACGGGAACTTTACGCAGCACCTCGTTGATGACTTCACCTGCAATATCACGAGCCACCCAATATTCAGGCAGAAGAATGATGCGGTGTGAAAGGATCGGCACAGCGTAGCGCTTGATGTCATCTGGCAAAATGAAATCACGTCCATTCATGGCGGCATTCGCACGCGCCATTTTCAAGAACGCCAGCGATGCACGCGGACTTGCCCCCACGGCAACGCGGCGGTCTGTGCGGGTTTCATGCACGATGCGCACAATATATTCTTCGAGATCGGCATCAACATGAATCGACTCAATGGCATTGCGAAGTTTCAGAATTTTTGCCGCCGATGTGACCGCCTTCAATTCCACATCTTCCTGCTTGCGCGCATGACGACGGTTGAGGATCTCGCGTTCTTCGGCAAGGCTGGGATAGCCCAACGAAAGTTTCAACATGAAGCGGTCTAATTGCGCTTCGGGCAGTGGAAAGGTGCCTTCGTATTCGATCGGGTTCTGCGTTGCCATCACCAGAAACGGATCGGGCAATGGCATACTCTTGCCTTCGAGAGTTACCTGCCCCTCTTGCATGGCTTCGAGCAATGCCGATTGTGTTTTGGGTGAGGCACGGTTGATCTCATCGGCTAATACGATGTTGGTGAAGATCGGTCCTTGCCGCAATTGAAAACGATTATTTGAACGGTCGAGCACATAGCCGCCGGTAATGTCGCCGGGCAAAAGATCGGGCGTGAATTGAATGCGTTTGAAATCGAGACCAAGCACAGTGGAGAATGAGCGTGCGATTAACGTCTTGCCCAAGCCGGGGAAATCTTCCAACAACACATGCCCGCCCGCCAGGGTTGCCGCGAAGATCATTTCAAGCAATCCGCGTTTGCCCACCACAGCGCGTTCCACTTCTGCCAGCACGTTCTGCCCGGTGGTTGCCACATCTATAAATTTATTGCTCATCGTCGAATCTCCATCTGTTCTTCAAGGTAATCGAGCACAGGTTCAAGTTCAATATCGAGCACGGTCGGCTCATTCTTTTTGAATACACTCGGTGTGGGGAAATCCATGTAAGACTTGTTAAGTCCCGCATCCAGATACGCTTCAACATCCGGCGGCGCAGTCTGTATCCGCCCCGATGTATTTTGATAATGGCTTTGATGGACTCGTCCCAGCAAATGAGCGATGCGCCACTTGAAGTAGACTCCGCGCCGTCGTTCATCGATCCAATTTGCCATCGCCTCCACCGGACCCGGAACCGGAGTTGTCTCCATGCGGCTTGATTCACCCTTTGAGTGTTTTCCGTAAAAACTTCCCACAGCAACATACAAAATCAGAATTACAAGTGCGATCCACACCCCCTGCGGCGGGATGATGCGACCGAATAAATTCAACGACCAGACGAGATACGAAAAGGAATAGGCAAGATACCCCACTATCTGATTCCGAAAAATGAGCAAAATGCCCGCAACCAGAAGCACGGAAGCGATGGAGAACCACCGCTTCATATCATTTATGCTTTTGTTTCGCATGCGTTGAGAATTTGCGTCAGACATCGCTTCGCCTCCTTGATCTCTTCCGGGTTGGCATCCCGCCCGCCATAGCGGACGCGTTCAAAGACCTCGGTCAGCCCATGCACGGCATCGAGCGGCAGTCCCATTGATTCGAGGCGTACTGAAAATTCAGCAGGTGTGGTCGCCGCATCGCGGACGAGTCCGCGCTTTTCTCCCACTGCATGATTCATATCCAAATAACAACGCACGATCACATTTTTAGAAGGATTCGCGCCTGAAAGTTCGTTCAACGCGGTACGGGCGATCTCTGCAATCTCATCCATATCTTGTGGCGGCTTGTAAAACCGGTCAAAGGCGCGGTTGATAAAAAATACGACCACAACCCCAAAGACAAGGACGAGCAGGCTCGTGATCCAAAACGCCCAACCCGCAGTGACCTGCGGCGCAGCAAATTCCTGTAACTGCACATCGCCTGCACCAGCCCCAGGCAGACCCGCCAGCGCTTCCTCCGAAAGCAAGCCACCTCGTTTTGCCATTTGGCTAAAGACGATCACAAAAAATACAATGAATGCCAGCGTTCGCAGGAGTGTGCCCCACAAACTACGTCCATTCTGTGGTTGAGGACGCCCCAGCATAAGCAGGTACATAAC
>JBDKJK010000208.1:0-2568 GCA_039796675.1 Chloroflexota bacterium | reverse complement strand
CAGATCACGGATGGCTTCGTCACTAACGGGGGTGGTGATTTTTTTCATGCTTCATGCTCCTTACGCATTCCGAATTACGTAATGAGTAATACGGAAAGATCAATCGTATTTAATTTCATTTTTCGTAACGGTCAACTTGCGGCGGCGATATGCCCAGCACATATATGAAACGGACACGAAATACGAGGCGGGTAAACGGCTCAAGCCGACGATCTTGGTATCGAGCACAGTGGTTTTGCCGCCAAAGCCCATGGGACCAATTCCCATTTCATTGGCTTCTTGTGTAAGGCGCTCTTCGAGTTCGGCAAGCTTTGGGTCTTCGTTACGAGTTCCCATTTCGCTGAATAACACTTCTTTGGATTTGATATAGGAGGAGCCACGGTCGCCGCCGATGGATACTCCCAACACACCCGGCGCGCATCCCTGACCTTGAGCCTTTTGCACCGCGTCGAGCACCACCTTGCGGACGCCTGCCAGGTCACGCCCGGCGCCGAGAGAATTTTCTGGCAGGGAATATTGCCGCCCCACATTCTCGCACCCACCGCCTTTGAGCATCAACTCGATGGTGAGCTCATCGCCTTCGGTTTCTTCAAAATGGATATAGGGGAAGTCATCTCCGCCGAGGTTGTTGCCGGTATTCTTATCATAGATTGCATCAACAGCGTTCGGACGCATATAGGATTTTTTGGTTGCCTCTGCCATTGCGGCACGGATCTGCTTCTTGAGCTGAATCGTAGACCAACCCACAGAGTAATGTACCTGAAAGATCGGTGTGCCGGTATCCTGACAGATCGGTGTAGAGTTGGTGCGCGAAAGCTCAATATTCTTCATAATGGTTTCCAACGCGCCGCGCGCCGCTGAGCCGGGTTCTTCTTTTTCGATGGACTCTTTCAGCCGTTTTTCCACATCGGGCGGCAGAGAACTAGATGTGCGCCGAATGAGTTCCAGGATTTCGTTGGTTAAGTCTCGCATGGGTACCTCCGTAATAGATATTTATATTACTCCCGAAAAGCGAAATTTGCCATTAAAAAAAGATTTGTACATTGGTACAATAAAAATATCTCATAGCTTTTTACAACGCCAATTTCAACGGAGGATGTATGGATATTTTGAAGATCATCCAATCACTGCAAGATTTTATGTTCGAGCTGGTTGTATGGGTCTTATTATTGCCCAAGACTATTTTCAATGCGGTCTTTCGCCCCGGTTGGATGGTAGCCTATGTCAATCAGGAGTGGGAGAAAAAAACAGAAGATCGTTTTGATGAATACCTCTCACCGGCTTTGTTCCTGCTCGTGGTGGCTGTGATTCCCAATGCTCTGTTCAATTGGATGGGTGGGAGTTCGAATGCTGGACTTGCAGCTCAATTGACCGAGGACAATTTGGTCGCTTCCACTCTTTCTGTTTTGGTCTGTCTGCTGGTTTATATTTTCTGGCTGCAAGTGATGTGCAAACAGCCCGTGCGGCGTTCCACCTTGAAACGTTTATTTTTTATTCAATGCTACCTCGTTGCCCCGGCGCAATTGATCTACATCTTATTAGAGTTTTTTCGGGTGAACGCCTTTGGCGCCTTGTTCGTTTGGGTGGTGAATATTTTTGTTACAACTTTCTATGAAGCCTTCGCCTTTCGTGCCGAGCTAAACGTGGGACTCTTCAAAGGCTGGCTGTTGGCTGTGTTGCCCTATGCTGTATTGGCGGTTGTATGGCTGCCGCTTTGGTTCTTTGTATTCTAAAAAGTCCTGAAGCTCGGCTTCAGGACTCGTAGTTTATTTTTCAAGCCTCGCCCGCATCACAAAGCGATTGACCCCGCCTAAACGATATTTGTAATCTTCGTCGCCGCGCATGAAATCGAATTCATGGCGATTGTTCTCGCAACACCATTGAATGGTGTGAGCCATCAAAACCCAGCCGGGGGAGAGTTCCATATTTGAGCGGCTGACGCCGGAGTTATAGCCCCAGAGTTTGCCGTTGTAATCAAAATTCAATGAAGCGGCGGTCTTCTCTCCATTGATCTCTAAAAAGCCGAGCCAAAGATAGCCGCCTTCATGTGCGGCACGCAGGAAGGCGGTCATTTGTTCCTTCATGGCGGGATGTAAAAAGCTGGCTTTGTTGCTGTCTTGCACCATTAATTCAAAGAAGGCATTGAGTTCTGGTTCGATATCTGCGGCTTGATCGACGATCACGAAGCGCACGTTCAACTCTGATTCGGCGGCGCGGCGCATTTTGCGGCGGATCTCATGCCGTTGTTTTTTATCGATATTGGCAAGATAATCATCAAAGCTGTTGTTGAGCGCGATGCGCGGGGTGGGACGATAGACTTCTTCGAGATGAGTCCAGCCGCGGGTTGTAGATTCTGCTTTGAGCGCGGCGAGAGTAGGAGAATCGTCGGGGAGGTTATACCAATCGAGTTTGGACCAGTTTCCGGCTAGGGTTGAGGCGAGAAAATCCAGCAAGCCTGAAACGAATTGGGCATGGTCTTCCTTGCGGACGATCAGATCCAGATAGTCAGAAATTTCAATGCTTCCATTTAAGAGCAAAGCAGATTGAGATTCGTATTCGGCGATAAAA
>JBDKJK010000207.1:0-6014 GCA_039796675.1 Chloroflexota bacterium | reverse complement strand
GTCGGGATTGGGCGTGATATTACCAATCAGAAAAACATTGAGTTGGAGATCAGCCGACAAAAGCAATTTTACGAAACCCTTGTTTCAAATGCTCCAGTCGCTATCGTTGTGTTAGATGGTGAAGAAAAGATTATTTCTAGCAACCCCGCGTTTGAAAAACTTTTTGGATATCTAAATAGCGAAGTGGTGGGGGTGCCACTGGACACACTCATTACTACAGAAGAGCTTCGTGCAGAAGCTGCTGCTTACACCAAGCAGGTCATGGTCGACACCGTCCATGCTATTAGCAAGCGCCGCCGCCGCGATGGATCGCTGGTTGATGTTGAGATTTTCGGTGTGCCGGTCATTGTAAATGGCGAAAGGATCGGCGCCCTCGCTATTTATCACGATATCTCAGCGATCGTCCGTGCCCAGCAAGAAGCGGAACAAGCCAATCTTTCAAAGTCTGAATTCCTTGCAAACATGAGCCATGAGATTCGTACCCCCATGAATGGGGTCATCGGCATGTTGGAACTCGCGCTGGATACATCACTCACTTCTGAACAGGAAGACTTCCTGCAAACAGCGCTTAAGAGTGCTGAAGCATTGCTCTCTCTCCTCAATGATATTCTAGACTTTTCCAAGATCGAAGCTGGCAAGCTCGAACTGGAAGCCATCACATTTGATCTGCGCACTACTATAGAAGATGTGGGCTACACCCTCGCCAAACGCGCACAGGATAAAGGATTGGAGCTGGTCTGCCTCGTTCACCCTGAAATTACACATACCCTACGGGGTGACGCGGGACGCCTTCGTCAGATCCTTATCAACCTGGCTGGTAATGCCATCAAGTTCACTCATCAAGGCGAGATCGTTATCCGTACAGAACCCATATCAGAGAACGACTCTGAAATGAAGATCCGCTTTTCTGTACAAGATACAGGCATAGGCATTCCACGCGAACGCCAGGGAGCCGTGTTCGAACGTTTCACTCAGGCAGATGGAACGACCACACGCAAATACGGCGGCACTGGGCTGGGGCTCACCATCTCGCGTCAGCTTGTCGAAGCCATGCATGGAGAGATCGGTTTAAAAAGTGAGCCTGGGGTAGGTAGCGAATTCTGGTTCGAAGTCACCTTTGCCAAAGTCGCAAAGACCGCCCATCTTCAAATTGCCTCCGATACCCAAACTGTTGATCTGAAATCAGCACACATCCTTAGTATTGACGATAACCAAACAAATCGCTATGTTCTTTCCAAAATGCTTGAAGGGTTTGGCTGCCGCATCGACTCAGCCGCCAGCGGGGCACGCGGCATTGAAATGCTGCACCAAGCCATTCGCAGCAGCGACCCGTATCATGTTGTCTTGCTGGATATGCAAATGCCGGGCATGGATGGCGAACAAACCGCCCGTGCCATCAAGAGTGACCCGCTCGCACGCGAAGTAAAGGTCATCATCCTAACCTCCATGGGGAAACGCGGCGATGCTGTCCGTCTCGAAGCGCTTGGGTGTTCCGGGTATTTGCTCAAACCGGTTAAACAACAAATGCTTTACGAAGCCCTGCTTACCGTGCTTAACCGCAAAGAAGAAGAGCATACTGGCATCATCACCCGACATGTGATCTCAGAAAAGCGTGCCAACGACAAACGCATCCTTCTTGCCGAAGATAATGCCATCAACCAAAAGATAGCCATTGCCATGTTGCAAAAGAATGGCTACTCGGTCGATGTCGTTGGCAATGGTCAGCAGGCATTTGAGAAAGCAATCTCAGCCCGCTATAGCGCGATTCTCATGGATGTGCAAATGCCCGATGTAGACGGCTTTGAAGCGACACAGCTCATCCGCAAATGGGAAAGTGAGAATGAACGTCACACACCCATTATTGCCATGACCGCCCACGCCATGAAAGGTGACCGTGAAAAATGCCTTGAAGCTGGAATGGATGATTATGTCACCAAGCCCATCGAGTCGCGTATTTTATACAATGTCCTCGAACGCTGGCTAGCCCCCGCAGACGAAGAATTATTGGAAGAAAAACCAAGCCTCACAGAAGCCAATACAGACACTAATTTTCTTCTGGAAGATATGGACGATGGGCTATTCGGTGAGGAAGCTTCGCCCGCCTCACCTCGCGTAGAGGAGCCTGATCTACCACTCGAGCTGGGTACCCCACCGGAAATTCCCGTCGACCTAGATAACGCCCTTGCCCGTTTTGACGGTGACAAGAATTTTATGTTCGAAATGTGCAATGATTTTCGAAACCATTTGCCCGACAGGATGCAGGAAATTCGCACTGCATTCAACGCTGGCGATATTAATAGACTTCACCGCCATTCTCATACCCTCAAGGGAGTTGCATTGAACTTTGATGCGCATTTCCTTGCCGAACTTGCTGGTTCTCTTGAACAACTTTGTAAGCGTGAAAAACTTGCCGGAGCAGAAAACTTGATCTTATTACTCGAGAAGGAAACTGCCCGCGTAAGTGACTATTTAGAAGGAATCTTAGGACCCAAGGAGACAAATTATGGTGCAAATTCTGGTCATTGACGACGAGCCACTGAACCATCAACTTGTTGGCAAAGCACTCGAGCCTCTTAAGTGTCAGCTTACCTATGCTGAAGATGGTGTTAGTGGCATTGCCCGCGCTCGTACGCATAAGCCTGATATCATCATTACCGATGTGGTCATGCCAGATATCAGTGGGTATGAAGTAACTCGCCAACTTAGGCGTGACCCACAATTCAGCAGAACCCCCATACTTGTGTTAACCGCACAATCTGATTTACAGGATAAACTGCGCGCATTTGAAGTAGGTGCAGATGATTATCTAAGCAAACCGTTCGAGCCCGCGGAACTTTCTGCCAGAGTGTTATCTTTAATTCGGCGTGTTGAGATGGCACCACCTGTAGCGGGAAAAGATGCCTCTATTGCACGGGCAATCGCGGTGCATAGCCTGCGTGGCGGAACGGGTTGTTCAACCCTCGCTGTAAATGTAGGATTATCACTGTCTAATTTGTGGGCGAACACCATCTTGCTCGATCTAACCATGACGGCTGGGCAGGTTGCGCTGATGTTGAATAAAAATCTACGCCGTACCTGGGCAGATATTGCTCGCTTCAAAACAGGCGAATTAGACATGGAATCATTGAGCAGTATCATATCTACCCATGAAACCGGTCTATCGTTCATCGCTGCGCCTACTTTCCCCGATGAAGGCGAGTACTTAAGCGGAGATACCCTTTCCAGTGCGATCTCTATTTTGAAAGAGCATTTTCAATACGTAGTTATGGACCTTCCCCATGATTTTGGCTCATTTGCTTTGAGCGGGTTAGACGCCGCAGACGCCATCCTTCTTGTGAGCACCCCCGATATGGCTTCTGTGCGTGCAACGTCTGCCGCGTTAGATGCTTACGCAAAACTGGCATACCCTCGAGAAAAGATTAAACCAGTATTGAATGCACCTTTTCCGCGTTCCAGCCTTGCCAAAGAAAAGATAGAATCTGCTATGGGTATGAATTTTATTGCCACCATGCCTTATGTATCTGAAGCTGTTCTGGAAGCCATCAACCTTGGGCGTCCGTTGGTGGTTGATAAACCCAAAGAGAATATTTCTGCCTTGCTTGAAGACTTTGCGTTTCATCTTAGCAAGCCTGAACATAAAAAAGCGAAACCTGAGGCTCCTACTGAAACTTGGAATAGAGTGTATAAACGATATCAAGATAGAAAAAAGTAATAATCAAAAACAAGCCCCGTTATATAACGGGGCTTGTTTTTGATTTGATCTTTACTTTAACAAATCCTTCAACTTTGCAAAAGGTGAGTCGGGTTCATCGGGGCGGTGACCACAATCTTTTTCATTGAGGTTTTGCCCGCACTCAATACACAAACCTTCGCAATCGGGTTTGCAGATCGGGTTGATGGGAATTTCTAACACGGCAAATTCATGCAGGAGATCTTCCATATCGAGTTGTGCATCTTCGGGCAGGAGCAGACCTGATTCAGTGATTGAACGCTGGTCGAAGGCGTATAGCTCGGTAAATTCCCAATCAAGCTCCTGGACGAAATCCGTTAGGCAGCGTGCGCAATTGACGGTGGTCTCTGACAAGAAATTCCCCTGAACGATCAGTCCCTGTGGGGTTTTGCCCACGTTGACATTGCCTTCAAGGTTGCGAAGTTCAAGGTCATTGTTGAGCGTGACCTTTTCGAACTCGAACGGAAAGTTGTGGTTATAGCCAACTTCTTCATGAATGATGAAGCCGACGTTAAAGCGGAAGGGTTTTCTAGGGTTAGTCATGGGAGTAGTGAGGGTGTCACCCTGAGTGGTAGCGAAGGGTCTCTAAAATTATCATAGAGATTCTTCGCCGCAAAGAGCAAAAGCGCGGCTCAGAATGACATTATACTTTTCTATCAACAATATACTTCGCTAAATTTTCCAGCGCGTCGCGTTCGGCGCAGGGTTCAAATGATTCGAGACATACAAGCGCCCGGTCTACATGTTGTTCGGCTTCGACCATGGCTTTCTTTGTGCAGCTGCTCGCGCGGATCTTTTCCACGAGGCGGGTCATGTTCTCGTTATTGGTCCAGCCGCCATTGGGCAGGGATACGACATCGGCGTCGTTGGGATTGATTTCAGCGAAGTAAATGGCTGGGAGGGTGACCAAGCCGTTCAGTAGGTCTGAGCCGAGCGGTTTGCCCACGGCTGCCTGATCGCCATTGAAGTCCAGAATATCATCCACGATCTGAAAAGCCATCCCGATCTGATAACCGAAATCGCGCATGGCTTCGATGGCGTCGTCACTTGCCGGGCTGACCATTGCCGCAGAACGGGAGGTCATTTCGAAAAGGGAGGCGGTTTTGGCGTAGATGCGTTTGTAATAATTATCGCGGCTAATGAGACCGCGCGAGGTGAACATTTGAGTCAATTCGCCGTTGACGATGATCGCCAGAGTTTCAGAAAATAATTTCATCAAGGGCAGGTAATCTGTATCGGCGGCGAGTTTGGCGGCACGGGCAAAGAGAAAGTCACCGGTTAGCACGGTGGCAGGTGGTGACCAACGAGCATTCAGAGTGGGGGTGCCACGGCGCAAGAGTGAGCCGTCGATCAAGTCATCATGGACCAGGGTGGCAGTGTGCAAGAGTTCCACCGCGGCGCCGAGGTTGATGAGCTTTTCCAGCGGGGCACCCAGCATATTGCCCACGAGCATGCCCAAAGTCGGGCGGATGCGCTTTCCTCCGGCAGAGAGGAGGTGTTCTAAAGCAGCACGCAGGTCAGGGTGGCTTTCATCTGCCTGAATCCGCATGCGTTCTTCAATGAGTTTTATTTCTTCTGTAACGGGTGAAAGAAAGGTTACCGAGTTCAAGTCAATCTCCCCATGCGAAGAGCCGTTTTGCATTGTCAGTGGTAATTTGGGCGATCTGCGCAGGGCTTTTGGAATGGATTTCTGCTATTTTATCAGCAATATGAACGACGTAGGCGGGCTCGTTTCTTTTACCCCTGTGAGGTGCAGGTGTAAGGTATGGACCATCCGTCTCGATCAGCAGACGGTCGAGCGGCAGTTGTGAAATGACCTCGCGCTTCTTCTCTGCGCTTGGGTACGTCACCGGACCCGTAACGCCGAGGTAGAAATTCAGCGCCAGCGCTTTTTGGGCGGTTTCGAGTGTGCCGTTGAAGGAGTGCAAAACGCCGGGTTTTTCACGCAGTTCTCCGCTTAAGCCGTTTTGCCATTCGGTCAAAATCTCCAGCAGGTCTACCGAAGCTTCGCCGAACCAGGTATCGTCCTGTTCGCGCATGTGTAGCACCACGGGCTTGCTCACTTCTTGTGCGAATGCCAAATGTTGCTTGAGGGCTTGGCGTTGAAAGGCACGTTTCTCGGGCTCTTTGACCCAATAATAGTCAATGCCGATCTCGCCAATGGCAACCACTTTGGGGTGCTTCGCCAACTCTTTCACTTGCTGGAAGGTTTTTTCAGAGAACTCGTCCAAATCTGTTGGATGGAAGCCGACGCCCGCAAATACCATCGGGTTTGACTCTGCCA
>JBDKJK010000206.1:0-3112 GCA_039796675.1 Chloroflexota bacterium | reverse complement strand
CAACTTTTGCCCAACAGTTTTCCTTGTACCCAAAAGAAAAGCCGACGTTCTTAAATCCACAGGCGAACCCGCGTCCACGCACGATGGTGGCTTGTTTTTTCTTTTCTTTTTTCTTTTTACTCTTTTTCCATTCGAATGAGTCTCGCGCCGCTTCGATGCACTGCACAATACTGACCGGGTTTGGAGCTGGGGTGCCAACTCCCAATGTGTCGCCGTCACGCAGCGCATTCTTTAATCGGAACTCGACTGGGTCCATGCCCAGTTTTAACGCCAGTTTGTTCATTTGGTTTTCTGCCATGAACAAGGCTTGAGGCGCACCAAATCCACGGAAGGCTGCCCCCGGAATGTTGTTGGTGTACACGCCATACACATCCGTTTTGATATTAGGGACGAAGTAAGGTCCGCTGGAGGTGATGGTCGCGTTTCCGAGAACCTTGTTGGTGGTGTACATGTAGGCGCCGCCATCACCGATAAGTTCATTTTCAATGGCAATTAGTTTGCCGTCTTTTGTTGCGCCCCATCTGGCGCGCAGAGTCACGGCATGACGTTTGCCGTGCCCAATAATCGACTCACGCCGCGACCAGATGATCTTCACGGGTCGTTTTAATTTCATGGCTGCCAGTGCAAGTACGATCTGCACCGAAAGGTCTTCACGTCCGCCGAAAGCACCGCCGATAGCTGGGTAAATAATGCGGACTTGTTCATCCGGCAGGTTCAACGCATGTGCAACAGAATGCCGGTCGGCGTGCGTCCATTGACCGGCGCTTTCCACCACGATGCGCCCTTCTTCATCCAAATAGGCAAGCCCCGCTTCCGGCTGGAGGTAGGCATGTTCCTGCACAGGGGTGTAGTATTCGCCTTCTACGATCACATCGGCTTTGGCAAAACCATCATCTACATTACCTTTGCGGATCTTGTAATGCACGCAGATGTTGGTATCGCCCCGGTCTGGGTGGAGGATGGCTGCATTGGGACGCATGGCAGCTAACGGGTCGGTTAGAGGCGGAAGGTCTTCATAATCCACCTCGATCAATTTTGCGGCTTTAGCAGCTTGTGTCTCAGTTTCTGCCACAACTGCCGCAACTCGATCTCCGACAAAGCGTACGAGGTTGGTGTATGGTTTGCTGGAGCCGGGTCCACATAGTACGGGTTGGTCTGGGATCTGTAATCCATATTCATTGACCGGTACATCTTTTGCAGTGTAAACCGCAACAACCCCAGGGGCGGCAAGTGCCTTGTCTGTGCGAATATCCAACACACGCGCATGAGGGCGTTCTGCCATGAGGGTTTTCATGAACAGCATACCCTGTGCGTGAAGATCGCCGGAATAATCTGTTTCACCGGTAACCTTGCCACGTGCATCTACACGCGGGTGAGAAGTTCCTACAGTTTCTTTGGGCATATGTTTATCTTTTATAGGGTTTAACTTTGATGTTTGGCGGTGGGGCATCCAAGGGTCCATAGCGACCGGGTCCGACCATGCGGTAGACTAGCGCATAACCAAAAGAGGTGATGCCACTTAGCAATACCATGTACATGATACTTGCAACAGCATATGCATAAAAATGTTGAATACGAATGATCGGGCTGAGCAGTAGCATTATGCCGCTGGAGCGATAAAACAGATCAGGAAAGCGCGGCGTTCCTAATAATTGATAGGGGACGGCATATCCTTCTCTAAGGGCGAAATTGATCGTCTCGTAACCCGCTGCAACAGAAATAACAGGTACGATCAATAGCATGATACAACCAATGCCACGCCATAAGTAATGAGGCTGGCGGCTTCTTTCTCGAACCTTTTTTACAGATGAACTTCTATATTTGCTCATGATTACCTCTTAAGTTTTTATACCGCTGGCTTCTTCGATGGCTTTCACGATCTTGTAATATCCGGTACAGCGGCACAGGTTGCCGGTAATGGCTTGTTCGATCTCGTCACGGGTGGGGTTCGGTTTTTCTTCAAGTAATTTTGCACCAGACATGATGAAGCCTGGAATGCAGTACCCGCATTGCACAGCACCATGCTCGATGAATTTTTGCTGCACAGGGTGCAGGTGGTCTTCATGTGCCAGACCTTCCACTGTGACAATATCTGCCTGATGAGCACGTGGCGCCGGGACAAGGCACGACATGACCGCCTGACCGTCTAGAAAAACGGTACATGCGCCACATTCGCCTTCCGCACAACCTTCCTTTGTGCCCGTCAACATGCCTTCTTCACGCAGAAGGCGAAGCAGGGTTTTATCGTGCCCGCTGGTGAAGGAGTATTTCTTTCCGTTGATGGTGGTTTCGATGGGGGATGCAGGGAATTCAGAACTCTGAATTCTAAATTCCGGGTTGCCTTGTGTAAGCAGGATGGGCTTCTTTGGCATGCCTTTTTGAGCCTTGCCTTCGCGAATGGCTGTCAGCCCGCGCTGGGTGATGACACGTACCATTTCTTTGCGGTAGCTTGCTGAACCGCGCACATCGTCTATGGGCTTGGCAGATTTGACTGCCAACTCTGCAGCGGCGGCGATATTTTTCTCATTTAATTTTTTGCCTACTAGGAACTTCTCTGCTTTGGAGGCATGTGTGATGATTGGCGTCACGGCTCCCAGCGTGATGGAAGCTGACTTAACGGTATCAGACTTCAAATCCAGAATGATCGCGGCGTTGACGAGTGAGATCGCCTGGGCACGGCGCAACGCCAGTTTGATGAACGTCCCATGCTGAGATTTTGACAGCGCTGGGAAAGAAATATCCACTAGCATTTCATCGGGCTCCATCATGGTTTTGCGCACGCCGAGATAGAATTTTTTCAGGGGGATCACACGAGTTTTTTTTGCAGAAACAAGTGTTACTTTAGCTCCAAGCGCCATTAAAGGTGTAATGGTATCGTTGGCAGGGGAACCTGTGATGAGGTTGCCTGCAATGGTTCCGCGATTGCGGATCTGTGGAGCGCCGACTTCCCATGCGGCACGTGCCAAAGGATAGGCTCGTTTGCGGATGAGTTTGGAAGCGGCACAGTCATTGTGTGTGACCAGCGCACCGAGATGAATGACTTCCGCTTCATCGATTGTGATTTGATTAAGGTTGGAAATGCGTGTAACGTCGATGAGCGTGTCTACACCTT
>JBDKJK010000205.1:0-4749 GCA_039796675.1 Chloroflexota bacterium | reverse complement strand
TGCGAGCTCGGTAAGTGGGGTGTAGTTTTCAAAGCCGCCTTTATCGTTGGCGGTGAGGGGGGCTAGGGTGGCTTCACTGAGCAGAGAGGCGGCGTTGTATATGCCGGTGAGTGAGCCGCTGGAAAGTTCGATAGTGTATTCGCTGATGGGTTTGTTGTCGATGTTGATGACGATGAGCAGGGTTTCTTCGCCTGTGCTGCGCAGGTAGGTAAGGATTTTTTTTGTTGAGGCGTCGCCCACGAAGGTTTCGCCGTATTGCAGGGCGGGGTGGGCGTTGCGCAATTGAATGAGGTTTCGGTAATGCTCGAGCAGTGAGTCTGTGTTGCCGGTTTGTGCGGCGACATTGATGAGGGCATAATCTGTGTTGATGGCTTGCCAGGGGGCGCCGCTGGTAAAGCCTGCGCCTTTTTCATTTGTCCATTGCATGGGGGTGCGGATCAGTTCGTCGGGTTTGGTGCCGACCATGCCGATCTCTTCGCCATAGTAAATGAATGGAATGCCGGGGGCTGTCAGTAGAATGGAGGCGGCGGTTTTGGCTTTTTGTTCTTTGTCTGTGCCGAATGCGTTCATCACACGCGCCATATCGTGATTGGTGAGAAAGTTTGCGTTATCTTGTTGGGGAAAGTCGCGTTTTGTGGTTTGCAATACGAATCGCAATGTGCTGTTGCTGCTCTCGCTGATGGATTTAAGGATGGCAGATGAGAGGTCGAAGTTGAAGGCGGAGGTTAGTTCGGTATCGGTGTTGGTATATTTTTTGACGTTGCCGTTATCTGTCCAAACTTCGCCTACGGTGAAGGCTTGTGGGTTGATTTCGCGGTAGTACATGCCCCATTCTTCGAGATAGGCGTGGTTCGATTCTGCGTCTGCCAGTTTGGTATCTTCTGCCAGGTAGCGCACGGCGTCGAGGCGGAAGCCGTCAATGCCGACTTCTTGCAGCCAAAAAGCGGCGATCTTTTTGCCTTCTTCTTGTACAGCAGGGTTGGCATAGTTTAGGTCGGGCATTCCATCCCAAAAAATGGCGTAATAATATTTGCCGTTGCTGGCTTGGTACCAGGCTTGTGCGCCCCAGGGTCCGCGAGTGCCGGGGTCGGTATCACTCCATTTGTACCAGTCTTGATATTCGCTGCCGGGGGTAAGCGCTTTTTGAAACCATGGATGTTTGTTGGAGGTGTGATTGAGAACGAGGTCTATGATGATCTTAATATCACGCTTGTGAGCTTCGGCAAGCAGATTCTTGAAATCGTCCATGCTGCCATATTGCGGGTTGACGGCGTAGTAATCGGTCACATCGTACCCGTGATACGAAGGAGATGGGTGAATGGGCATGAGCCAAATTCCACGCACGCCGAGGTCTTGCAGGTAATCTAGTTTGGCGGTTATGCCGTTAAAGTCACCAATGCCGTCGCCATCGCTATCGTTAAAGGAGCGTACAAAAATTTCGTAGAAAACGGTTTCGTTCCACCAGGGGGTGCTGGAGACTACGGGTGTTTCGGTTGGCGCGGCAGGAATAGTAGCAACAGGGGTAGGTGTGGCACAGCCTGCAAGCACAGCAATTATGAGAGTGAAGAAGATTAAAGGTTTGATGGGTTTCATGTTTTTCTTTCTGTGGTTTGGTGCGAGCAGACTACTCGTTGATGTTGCCACCGACGGGCAAGCCGCTTGGCACAGAAGCGGGGATAATGTGTGTGAGGTTTTCGGCGCTGGGTGAGGTGAGGGCTTGCAAGAAGGCAAGCAAGTGCTGCATTTGTTCTTCGCTGAGGGTTACACCATCACTGGCATTGGCAGGGGTGTACCATTTTAAGATGGCTGCCAGGGTTTCAGGTTGGTCTTGGCAAGCCTCTGCCATGAGTTCGCTTAACTGGGCGGGGTCGTAGTTTTGCAAACTTTCTGTTGGATTCAAATGATGCTGCACTGTTGCTTCGAGGGTTGTGAACGCGCCGTCATGCATCCACGGACCAGAGAGGGCAACGTTTCGAAGAGGTGGCGTACGGAAGGCGTAGCGGTCGCAATCGTTGCCGGTTTCGCGGGCACGCCCCAGGTCGAAGGGCTGTTCGCGTCCTTTGCCATCGCCAATTTGCGGCACTGCCAGGTTGTGAAAGTTTTGATCCGTTAACAGGGCAGTAGAGTGACAGGTTGAGCACCCCGCTTCTCCGTAGAAAAGAAGCGCGCCTTGTTTTTCATCCGCTGAAAGGGCGTTGATATCGCCTTGTAAATACAGGTCGTAGGGGCTATCTTCAAAAGTGAAGGCTTCAATTTCGTAGGCGGCAATGGCATTGGCAGCATGTTGAAAGCCAAGTTCGTCTGTAGTGAGATCGGGATACGCAGCATTGAACATATCTACATATTTCGGAATTTCGAGCAGACGTTTCATTAATGCTTGCCATACCAAGCGAGATCTATAATCCACAACCTCAGCAAGTTCATTTGGGTTTCCAAAGATATCCAGTTCGCCACGATAGCCTCTCATTTCATCTCGCGAGGTAACAGGGAACATGGCTTGTGCGGCAATCAGGCTATCAAGCCCTTGGGGCAGGCGGTCGCTGCTAGGAGTGTGAAAACTGCCATCGGCTGTAAGAGCAACACGCCCATCCCAAAACAACACCGACCATTCTTCATACCCCAGGTTGTAAAGCGGGGTGGCGTTGCGTGGCACCAATTCGCGTGCGGTTCTAACTTCACGGGTTTTGCCCAAGCCAAACCCATTCGTACCAATGGATACTGAAAGATCATCGCCTGTACCGAGATCAGGATGATGACAAGTAGCACAAGCCGTATCGCGGTTGCCACTTAAGATGGGATCCCAAAACAGCGCCTCACCCAATTGGACGAGGGCAGGGTCTGCCTCTTTGGGCTGAGTCAAAGCTGTAACCTTAGACTCCCCCATAAGGTAAGCCAGTTTTGTATCAGGGTCGGTGGCATAGGCACGCAGGTCAAACCGCCACGATCTGATGTACTCTGCAAAGGTGGGTTGCATTGCGTGCTTTTCCGTGCTTTGGGTGTGCAAGGGTTCGAGGTCTGTTGCACTATTCAGAGGATACTTTAATTGATAGCGTTGGTCTGCACTGACATTATTAAATGTTTGCTCGGTGCCATCTGTCCAGCGTATGCGTACTTCAGCAGTTTGCGCGGTACCCAAACCGAAATTCAGTTCGAGGGCATTGCCTGCCATCACACTGGAGCCGTTAATCACTTCTTGCATTTGTGTACCGGCTTGCGTGCTGACGTATACCCGTGTGCCTACCGCGTCGCGGTTTACACTTCCGGCGCCTTCAAGATCAATGGATATCCAGTGATTCTGTGAGGTTTGCCCCTGTTGATTTTTATACAGCCGGTAGCCTTCATCCATATTGCCGACTACAAGATCAACCCAGCCATCGTGGTTGTAATCGGCGTAGGCAACGCCTATGCTCATGCGCGGGTCTGTGGCTTCGTTGTGACAGGCAATAGAGTTGAATGTTCCATTGCCGTTGTTGTGAAAAAGTTTGTTTGCACCAACGTCTTTATGGTCGGTAGTATCGGCAATGGCAACGTATAGGTCGCGCCAGCCGTCGTTATCGTAATCTAAAAAGACGGCACCCCAGCCAATGCCGTTGGATATCTGCACACCGGCGGCTTCGGCTACATCTTCAAAGGTGCCATCGCCCTGATTTTTGAGCAGTTCCATAGGACCCACATTAGAGTAGTAAAAATCTTGCATACCATCGTTGTTGTAATCTCCAATGGCTAGCCCCATGCCAAACAAACTGGAGTTGGCGCTGGCTTCTTTGGCGATTTGGGTAAAGCACCAGCCATTGCAGCCTGCACCATCATTGCGAAAGAGTTTGTTGCCTGTAGGGTTTACGAATTCGTCATTGACGAGGTAGATGTCGAGATCGTTGTCATTGTCAAAATCGGTAAAACTGGCAACAAAGCCTGCTCCATTGGTGGCACCGTTGAGATAATCTGAAACATCTGTAAAGGTGCCGTCACCGTTGTTGCGGTAGAGTGAGTCGGGGTCGGCATCCATGGGGCGCCCGCATTTGGGGTAGCAAGACCAGTTGGCTATGTAAAGGTCTAGAAAGCCGTCGTTATCAAAATCACCCCATGAGGCGGTTTTGCTGTTGTGTTCATCTTGAATACCGGCTTGGGCGGTTACTTCTACAAAGCCTTTGCCGCCCTGATTATGAAAGAGGTGATCTACGCCCCAGTTTACAACCAGCAGGTCTTGCCAGCCGTCATTGTCGTAATCTGCAAAAGAGGCGCCCTGTGAATAGGTGTTGAAAAGTTCTACTTGTGCTGAAAATTCTGAAACACGGAAAGAGCCGTCTCCATTATTTTGGTAGAGAGTGTTCTTGCCGAGCGGGTCGGTTACATACAGGTCAAGCCAGCCATCATTGTCATAATCACCCCAGGCTTGCCCGGCGACCATTTCAATACCGGGGGTACGGTTGTTCACAATGCCGGTCTCACGGCTTACATCTGCGAAGATGGGCAGTTCTATGAGGGGGTTGGTAGCTACAAAACGGAGATAGCCCTGTGCAAATAGCAACAGGGCTATCCCAATGGATATTGAAATAGTTGCAGCAAGAAAGCGCCGCATATGTTTTATTCTTTAACCGCGCCTGTGGTGAGTCCACCTGCGATCTGGTCTTGTAGGGAGAGATAAATGATCATGATGGGCAATGCGCCAAGCAAGGCTCCGGCAGCAAATACACCCCATTTTTGGTCAAATTGCCCGGCGGTGAAAAGCTGCAACCCGACCATAACGGT
>JBDKJK010000204.1:0-3230 GCA_039796675.1 Chloroflexota bacterium | reverse complement strand
GCGGGTTGGATTGATTAAAGGTATCTGCTTGTGGAACCCAGTTATACATGACCGGTCCACGTGGGTTGACGGTAAACCCAAGCTTGTACCCAAGCTGTGTGCCGATTTCCACAGCGCGTTTAGAAAAGCCACCACCGGGCCAGATATAGGCGATGGGCGTTTTGTTGAAGTATTTTTGAAAGGTGGTTATCACCCCGCCCATTTCCGATGTGATGAATTCATCAGTCGAGCCTTCGCTGATGGGGATGTTATGAATGTATCCATGCGCCTGAAAATCGACCCAGCCCTCCGCACCCAGTGCGGCGTGTTCTGCCCACAAGTCTGGTCTTTCATCGATGCCGATATAGGCATTCACAATGGGCCAACCCCATTGCTCATAATAAGTACGAAAATGATCGTCATATTTCGATCTGCCTCCTGCGCGATCATCGATGATGAAAAGGAACGAACGTTGCGGAATTTTCGCGTTGTCGTACATGAAGCCTGCCATTTGCTGCATGTTGATGGCTTGAAAGCCCAATTCATGAAAGTCGTTCATCAATTGCTTCAGGTCTTTTGCGGCAATGGTGGTGGTGCCTGCATTCGAGGTGGTCGCATCACTGTCAATACGATGAGACATGATGATCATCACGGTGGTCCCTGGCGCAGATTTGGTTGAGTCCCATTTGTTCTTTAGGTACTGACAGGAATCAGCCACATACGAGCGTGGCAGGTCTTCGGGATTCAAGTATGAAGTTTGAACGATGCCGGGCAATGCAGGCGGTGTGCGCGGTACAGTGGCGGTAGGGATTGGAGTCTCTGTCGGTGCGAGGGTGGCGGTGGGAGCGCTGATCTGCGCAAACGCAGTTTCGAATGCGGCTGTCAATGCAACATTTTGGTCAGGAGTAGCGGCGGCAGGGGCACATGCAGCCAGAAGCGCCGTCAACAGGCTGAGGTTAAGCGTGATGCATAATCCGTAATTCGTACGTCGTAAATTTTTCATACCTTAAATTCTACTCTAAAAAAAAGGACGCCTGCTTTTGCAAACGTCCCTTTCTGGTTACTGTTCACTAAACACTGGTTACTCGTCCGACTTTCCCGAAACAAAATCTTCCACTTTCTGTCTTGCGATCTCATCCTTGAATTGCTTGGGCGGAGTTTTGAAGAAATAGGATGAAGGACCGACAATAGGACCAGCAAGTTCGCGGTCGAGCGCAATCTTGGCACAGCGGATGGCGTCGATCATCACACCGGCGCTGTTTGGGCTGTCCCACACTTCGAGCTTGAGTTCGAGGTTGAGCGGTACATCGCCGAAGGTCGTGCCTTCCATGCGGATGTAGCACCACTTGCGGTCAGTGAGCCAGGGCACATGGTCGCTGGGACCGACATGCACGTTCTTCGGATCGATCTCGTAAGGGATCATGCTGGTGACCGCGTTGGTCTTGGAAATCTTTTTGGATTCCAGGCGTTCGCGCTCAAGCATGTTGAGGAAGTCTGTATTGCCGCCGAAGTTGAGCTGGTAGGTGCGGTCGATCTTCACGCCTCGGTCGACGAAGAGGCTGGTCAGCACACGGTGGACGATGGTTGCCCCGACCTGGCTTTTGATGTCATCACCGAGAATGGGCAGACCGGCATCGGCAAACCGTTTGCCCCAATATTCAGATGAAGCAATGAAAACCGGAATACCATTCACAAAGGCACAGCCTGCTTCAATGATTTGTTCTACGTACCATTTGGTCGCCATCTCTGAGCCGACAGGTAGGAAACTGATAACTACTTCAGTTTTTGTTTCCTTTAATAGCTTCACAATGTCGGCAGTGGAGCCGGGTGCCTTTTCGATGACTTGGCTGAGGTATTTGCCCAAGCCGTCGTGAGTCATGCCGCGCACGACGGGTGCATTGAGGTGCGGGACGTCACAAAACTTGTAGGTGTTGTTCGGTTCGGCAAAAATAGCTTCAGAGAGGTCTTTGCCAACTTTGGTGGCGTTGACGTCGATCGCCAGGGTGAATTCGATGTCGCGGATGTGATACTCGCCCAACTGCGGATGCATGATGCCGGGGATGATGTCATCATTCTTTGCATTCTTATAGAATTGAACGCCTTGAACGAGGGAAGAGGCGCAATTTCCCACGCCGATGATCGCTGTGCGTACTTTTCGTTTTGGTGCCATTCATTGTCTCCTTGAGATGAATTACAATTTCCTTGTTGTTCCCGAGCGCTGAGTTACAGATACAACCGTGAAGTATAATCTTACTAAAGGAATTTGTATGAGCATCGATCAGGGAAAAATCCTTCCCCGCCTCCTAGATATAACCCGCAGCCTTAACTCCGAAGCCGATCTGGAGGCGTGTTTGCGCCTGATCCTCTCCAATGCCGTGGAATTGACAGGCAGCGAAACCGCATCTCTGTTGGAATATGATGAAGCTGCGGTCAATTTTTCTTTCAAATATGTGCCTTGGTTTCAAGGCGATGCCGATAGTAATGGTACGAGGGTTCCGCTGAATGCCAGTATTGCAGGCTGGGCTTTCTTGAATCGCAAGCCTCTTATTGTAGATGATGTTTCAACCGATCCGCGCCATTCCAAACTGGTGGATGAATTTGCAGGTATTACCATTCGATCTGTACTTGCGGTCCCCGTAATATTGAGAGACAAACCAATTGGCGTATTAGAAGTGTTCAACAAATCTGCTCCATATACTGAAGCGGATGTGCAAGCCATGGAAATGTTAGCGTCACTTTCGGCTGCGGCGACAGAAAAGGATACGCTTGAGAAGGGTATTCTCTCGTCACAGGAAGAGGCGCGCGAACTTGACCGTTTGAAAAATGAGTTCATTGCCATCACATCTCACGAGTTGCGAACCCCGCTGGGGCTCATCCTTGGGCATTCCACATTTTTGAAAGAATTGCTCAGCGGTAATTACGATGAACAGGTAGATGCCATCATCCGCAATGCCTCACGGCTTAAGGAGATCATCGAAAGCCTGACGAGTGTAGATAACTATCAGACCGGCGGGGCGCTTGTCCGTTCGCGTAAGGTATCCATTGCACGTATCATTGATGATGTATGTATTTCCTTTAATGATATGGCATCCAAAAAAGACATTCGCCTTAAGAAGGCAATACCCCTTGGGCAGGAAATGTGGGTAGATGTAGACGGCGGTAAGGTGGCAATCGTACTCAGCAACCTGTTAAAGAACGCCATTAGTTTTACAAATAGCGGCGGCGAAGTGATTGTGCGCGGAGAAAAACAC
>JBDKJK010000203.1:0-7002 GCA_039796675.1 Chloroflexota bacterium | reverse complement strand
GATGCGGCGCTGTACCGGCTTCATGCCATCCCGTGCATCGGGCAAGGCACGAGACACGATCACAGACATGGCGTAATCGAGATACGCCTGCTGCATTTCGCTGTCGATGTCTATTTTTCGTACGATACCAAGTTCCATGAAAAGTTCCTTTTTGAACCGCTAAGGACGTAAAAGAAGAAATGATCTTCTTAGCGGTAATTTTTGTGCTGAATTAATGTTCTATTGCGGGGCTTATCTTACGGGGAAATATGGGAAGCGTCAAGTGTGCTGTATAATGGGTGCAATAACTTTAGAGAGAGGCTATTTTATTATGGCATTCAACACAGACTCAAAGACCGCCCCTATCCCTTATCAAAACGACCCGCGCATTGAAAAAGATGAAAACGGAACCTGGCACGTGCGCGGATATAACGAAGCCCGCGATTTACTTAAAGAAGACATGATCCAGGATGGCTTCAACGCTGAGGAACTTCGCAAAGTCGGTTTCGATGGCGTGCTCTACATGAGCGGCGAACCACACCGCCAGATGCGTGCCGCTATCGCAAAATATTTCAGCCCGACCACCGTTCAAAATACACATATGGCTGTCATTGAAAAAACAGCCGATGAGTTGATCGGCAGACTCAAAACGCAGAAACGTATCAATCTACGAGTCTTGAGCCGCGATATGGCAACAGTCATTGCTACTGCTGTGGTGGGACTCGAACCGACAAAAGGCTTGATCTACCGACTCGATTCCATGCTGCATTCTGGTCCGCTGCCCAAGAACAAGATCCTTGCCGCCTTGCAAAGCTTGCGCGGAAATTACCTGCGTTTCGCCTTTCTGTTTGCAGATGTAATGCCCGCCATTCGCCGCAAACGCAAGAACCCACAGAACGATGTCATTTCTTATATGGTTTCAAAGAACAAGAAGCCTCTCGAAATTTGGGTGGAATGCATCGTATACGGCGCGGCAGGCATGGCAACCACGCAGGAATTCATTTTGGTGGTGTTGCTGCACTGCATGAAAGATGCGAAACTGCGTGAGACCCTGCTCTCTGATAATACAGCATCTCGCTACGAAGCCCTGAATGAGATTTTGCGCCTTGAGCCGGTCATCGCCAACATCTATCGCAAACCAAAAGAAGCCGTCACGGTAAAAAGCGAAGATAAAGAAGTGACCATCCAACCCGGCGAACGTATCGCCTTCCACATCTACGACGTGAATGTGGATGCCAAAGCCGTGGGCGAGGCACCCGAAAAATTAAACCCACATCGCAAGCTTGAAAAAGGCGTTTACCGCTCAATGATCGGCTTCGGCTCCGGTCCGCATCGCTGTGCAGGCGAACATCTCGCCCTCGCAGAAACAGATGTCTTCATTCAAAAGCTGCTCAAACTCCCCGGTCTTAGAATCGAAAGCGGACCGAACATCATCCGCAACGATACGGTTGAAGGCTACGAAGTCAACGATTTGATCGTGGCAGTCGATTAATAAAAAAGGCAGTCTATATAGACTGCCTTTTCATTTAACCAAATGACATTTGGGCGATTGCTCCCATCCATCTTTTTGCTACAATGAATCACATTAGAGGTAACCATGAAACTTAATACGTCAAAAGAAGTTTGGATCGCACGCATCATTGCTTGGGTGCTGGTTTGTTTTCTTGCCAGCGGCATTCTCTTCGTCACCACCTTCATGGTCGGACCCACCCTATTCGTTATCCCAAATTTAAATGACCGCCTTGCCGTTGCCCTATATTGCCCCGGTGCCGAAAGCACCACACTCCAAGAAGGGGCATCCGGTCCCACCACCTCAGACCCCAACGGCACCCAAGGTCACACCGTTGAGATCACCTGCACCTTCCCAGACGGCTCCACCGATATCATCGACAACGGCGAATACGCCATCGCCTCCATCGGCGGCATGTTCGGCGGCGGGCTGCTAATCGGGCTACTCATTTCGTTACCCTTATTTTTGATTCCATTTTTTCTCATCCGCAAAAAGAAGGATGCCTAACCATGCACCGTTCGTTGATTCGGATTCTCCCGCTTCTTCTCTCCGCTCTGGCTTGCTCAGCACTTCAATCCTTTTCCGCCCCCGAGCCGGTGTGGACGTACTCAAACGAGTCCATTCACAACAACGGATTCGATCTGCTTCTGCATGTGGATGAATCTGGCAACGTCTACACCTATCTCGCCAGCGACGGCTTTTCGGTAGACGGTCTGCTCGGCTTGAATGGAGTCACCGGGCAGGAACTGTGGAGTCCCGTAGTCAATGAAGAGATCGCCATATTTTATGGAATAGACAAGAACCATGCCTTCTTCCGTAGTCCCTTCACCGACGAAACCAATTCAGATGGAAATGTGCTTTTCTCCGTTATCGTCTACGACCTGCAAACCAGCAGCGAAGCCTGGCGCTTTACGGGCATTCCAGAAAATTACCCCGTCATTCCAGTTGAGGGGTATGTCTACGCATGGAAATCATCCACAGAGTTATTTATCCTTGACTCACAAAATGGTGAAGTGATCTCCACTTATACTCAAAACGATATCGACCCTTCAGAATACACAGACCTAAATGCAGGTTGGGTTGATTATCTTTATACAGAGACTTCGTTTTATTCGTTATCCCCCGCAGGTGTTCTACGCGAATACAGCTTGCCCAATGCAACACTCACTCACAGCATCACGCTCGACGTGCCATATTACGTCGATACCTATATCATTGAAGATGGCATTCTTTACCTGTACGCCGGGTATACCATTGGCTCAGATGCCAGCCTGCTCGCCTACGATCTCACCAGCGGACAAAAACTCTGGGAAGTACTCGGCATGTATGGCACCTCGCGAGAAATTCAATTTCAGAATGGCTTGGGCTATTTGAACACCTCACAAGGCGCGAGTGCATTGAATTTGGAGACGGGTGAGGTTTTATGGTCTACAGGCGGCAGTTTATACGGACCGTTCCTCGTCAATGAGGAGACCAACGGCAAGTTGCTCGTGGTACAAGATAATAGCCTCGCTGCATACGATGCGGTCAACGGAGAAAAAGCCTGGGCGTTCGAACCTGGTTTGGAGAACACACTCCAACTCACGGCGGTGGATGGAACCGCCTTCGTCACCTCAGGCGATGACCCACCCGCTTTTCAATCCGGCATCATCCCAAGCCGTTTAGATGCCATCAACATCGAAAACGGCAAATCGGTCTGGCGCGTGGAACATGCATGGATCACTCTACCCCAGCCTGCAGGGGCGTTCGTGATCGCAGCCTATGAAAAGGGTATATCTGCCTACCCGCTCAAATAAAGCGAATGAGCTTCTATTACTTATGGTGTTAAGGGAATCTGTTTCGTCGTACAGATTCCCTTAAGGTCATCTTCTGTGCAGACGGTTATTGAAGCCTGCATAGTATTCCCTTTAAAGTTGTAATCGAACTTCGCGCTACTAGCGAGCACAGCAACACCCGTTGTCACCTTGTCATTAACCGTCAATCCGTCACAGCCGATGGCGGCGGCAAAATTATTCGCGGCAAGCACACGAGTGATACTCTTATCCTTATCAAACACTTCTACTTTCACAGACTCGAAAATAGACTGACTTGCACTGGTGATCTCGATATTCATCCAGAACACGCCATTGCAACTCTGGAACCCGCTCCCCTTAAGGTCGAAATCAAGGGTAGGGATTGCCGTCCCTGTGGTTGTGGGCGTAGGCGGAGATGTAAGAACTGGCACAAGCAGTGAATTGCCTTCAAACTCGGCGTATTGCCCCCACACCCAGCAATATTCCGTAAACACATATGGGTTCTCAATGTACCAGTATTGATTAGTGGAGTCACGCCCGATCACATTGGCTTTCATACCAACCAGCAAGGAGCCAACGATCTCAAACTGCTTTCCAGGACCCGAACGGCAGTGAGTTGGTCGGGTTACGCTTATTGTTACCGGACCAGGAGTAGCAGTATCTGGTATTTCGGGCGTGACGGTTTCAGTGCCGGGCTGAGGCGTTTCGGTCGGAGTTTCAGATGGGAAGCGCGCTGTGGGGTAGATCAATGTTGGAGTGAAGGTCAGGGTTAGTGACGGAGTAATGCCAGGGGTGAATGTCTCAGTCACATTTTGCGTAAGCCCAACAATAATTGTTTGTGCGGCGTTGGTACTTATAGAATCCGGATCAGCCAGCCCAATATCTGGCACAATACAGGCAAACATCGTTAAAAGTAAAGCCAAAAAGATTAGAAGTCGCGACACAGGCATGACATTATTCTTTCTTCATTCAAATTAGTGAACCTATTATATAACCACTATGGTTGGAAGATCAGACTTCTATTGACACAAGTCCCTTTTTGGTTATTTCGATTACACAAAGTCAGTGACACTCTCATTTTATTACCAGATGGGTCATAGCTATAAATTGGAGAACTAATAACGAACTCATCACCAGATACAATTACATCTTTGGATGTATTGCTCGAACAACCATCTAAATCTTCAAATCCATTCGTCACTGCGGTATGTCTTACACCTGTAACAGTATCTTTAATAATAAATTCCATAGAACGAAATGGGAGCGACCCCGTATTCTTCACCCGCACTTCCAGCCACCATCCCGAACAGGTATCAAGCCCATCGTAAGAAAGCGTAAAATTTGGGCTTGAGGTTGGTGTAGATGTGAAAGTAGGAGTGAATGTAGGCGTAAACGTTTGTATTGGAGTGGGAGGTGGCGTAAAAATTGGAAGGTTTTGGAAAGAACCCGTCAACACAGCATATTCACCCCATAGCCAACAAAAACCTGAATTGGAATCAGGATTTCGAATAAACCAGTACTTACCAGTGGGGTCGCGCCCAACAACTTCTGCAACTTCTCCCACCAAAAGAGCGCCTACACGCGCATAAACCACCCCTGGTCCCACCCGACAATTTGTATCAACAGACACAGTGACCTGTGCAATAGTGGAGGTTGCTGTAAACACAGGCGTAAAAGTTAATGTGATCGTTGAAGTTAATGTTGGCGGCAAAGGCGTCGAGGAAGCAAGTGAAGATGTTTCCTGTGGGGCGATCCCTGTAAGGCTGGCAATCACTGTCTGAGCCGCTGCTGTGCTGATCATATCCGTATCGAATATGACCTGCCCAGGAAACGAACAAGCAATACTTGCAACGAAGAGCATAACGACCAAAAAATAAATATGAGAAAAGCGATGCATCTCATCTCCTTTTTCAAACAATTGAAGATATTCTTTGGACGTAATTATTCAAGAAATTGTTCCTTGCATTAACAATACCATATCAAATAACCTTTGCTCAGCCACTTTTTGTGCAGGTCTACCCGAAAACCTTTTTGAGCCAGCGCCTCAGCCGATGCAGCAAACCATTGTTTCAACCCAAATGTCTTTGCATGCACGCTTTCGGCAGCAGAGCGCTTCCATGCTTCAAAGAAATCAAAAATGGGTTCGCCTTTCACCACACGGTGGATGTAATTCTTCGGCAAGATCGTCTGGAATTCTTCGACATTAAACCCGCCATGAAAATTAGTGGAGAAGACCAACGCCTCAAACGTCCATTGACCTGCCCCAGCGCTTCGAACCAGATTCGCCGCCCAAAGCCCGCCGAACGGCGTAGATGTCCCTTCGATCATCAGCCCCTCTGGCAAAACATACTCGGCGAGCCGTTCATACGCAGGGATAAAATCCCGCTCTTCATATTGTCTCAGTACATTGAACGAGCGAATCAGGCGCACATGCTCCCCGCTTTGCAAAGGCAAATTAAATCCGCCGAGGCGAAAGAATGTTTTATCGTCTGCAAATGGCAGGGCAGCATCAACTCGTTCCTTATCGATCTCCACGCCCAGGATGTTTAGATTTGGATTCACACGTCGAAAACGAGCGGCACTCTCGAGCGTAGTCCGCGCGTCAAAGCCATAGCCGAGGTCAACGAACAAGGAATCAGAAAACAGCCCATCGGTCCGTGTGAGAAGCGCAGGTTCGTAGAGGAGGATGAAGTTATCGACCCGGCGCAGGCGGTTATCGGCAGTCTTTCCGCGGGTGGGCTGTCCCTCTGGCTTTTTGGATGTACGTTTCATTTGGGTGATTATAAATTCATCTTCAGAGAAGATAAAACAAAAAATGCCCTGAACTTTCGCTCAGGGCATTTTGTTGAAATTGATTAGTCGCCAGCGGTCGTATCCGGCATTTCTTCGGTGGTGTCTGCTGCTGCTTCATCGCCAGGGACTGTGAAGCGCCCGTGAATAAAGCCCGTGCCTGCCGGGATGAGCTTGCCGATGATGACGTTCTCCTTCAACCCGAAGAGCGGGTCGGTGGTGGAACCGATCGCAGCGCTCGCCAACACCTTGATGGTGTGTTGGAACGAGGAAGCAGAGAGGAAGGAGTCGGTGCTGAGAGAAGCCTTGGTCACACCGAGCAGGACTTCGCTAAAGCGAGCCGCTGATTTTCCTTCCGCGATCAACTGCTCATTGATCTTGCGGATCTCGAGCCTATCGATCACATCACCGGGCAGGTGTTTGGTATCGCCGGGGCGAGTAATCTGCACCTTGCTCAACATCTTGCGGATGATGACCTCAAAATGTTTATCGTGGATGTTCTGACCCTGTGAGCGATACACCTTTTGCACTTCGGTCATCAGGTACATCTGGCAGGCGTCGCGTCCTTGAATTTTCAAGATGCGGTGCGGGTTCAACGAACCTTCAGTAAGAGCAGTTCCCGCTTCTACATGCGAGCCATCGCGGACGAGGATGCGCGAGGTGTTGGGAATATCCATGATGACTTCTTCGCGCTGTTCGTAAGAGACGATAACCTTGCGGTCTTTCTTCTCAACAGCCACGCGCCCGCCATGCTGGGAAACGATGGTGGCTTTTTCCTTGGTCGCAAGGATATCGCCAGCCTGCACTTCAGATTCGTCCTTCGCCATGATCTTCCAGTCTTCTGGAATGGCATATTCGTCATGCACCATTTCGGCATGTTCAATGTGGACTTCGCGCATGTCGGCATATTTCTCCGACTGCTGGATGTGG
>JBDKJK010000202.1:0-4730 GCA_039796675.1 Chloroflexota bacterium | reverse complement strand
ATGCTCCCGCAGGGTCTATGACCCTGCGGTGTACCCTGTAAAACACAGCAGTGATTAAGTATCAGGTTTGAGAAAGGATGGAGACATTGAAAGGTAAAGTGGTTTTGATTACGGGCGCAGGTAAGGGAATCGGGCGCAGGCTGGCAGAGGAACTTGCGGCGCGGGGCGCAATCGTTGCATTGAGTGACATCTCCCCCATCAATGTTGAAGAGGTGGCGGCAGGCATCCGCACAAGGGGTGGGGTGGTAAAAGTTTATGTAGAAGATGTGGCAAAAAAGGTCGGCGCGCAAATGCTTGTGAAAAGTGTGGAAGATGAATTCGGCGGGATTGATGTGCTGGTCAACCATGCGGCAGTGGAGCCACATACGCCTCTGTTGGATATGGACGAGTGGGATTGGCACCGCACCCTCGATGTGAATCTGACGGGCACATTTTTGATGTCGCAGTCGGCAGGGCGTGTAATGCGGGCAAAAGGCTCGGGGGTGATCCTCAGCTTGGGTGTTGGAGCAGATGAAAAGGAGAAAGAGGCGGGGGCGTATCTCGTCAGCAAGTCGGCATTGGTGGAACTATCCCAGCAACTGGCGCGGGAATTAAATCCGTTTGGTGTGCGTGTTTTTACGGCTTCAACGTTTGAAGAAGCGCTGAACGCATTGGAGGAAGCATGAAGGAATTAATGGAATATCGTGAGAAGTTGCTGGCGCGGCTGAGTGCAGCGGAAGAAGAATTTTGTGAGGCGTGCCGTTCGTTTGCAAACCCGTTTGCAAGCGTAGATGGAGAATGGACGGTTCATCAGGTCGCTTTTCATGTGGGCGGTATTCATCGCGAGGTGTATGGGGCGCGGGTCTTGCGAACGTTTCATGAAGAGAATCCTTTGATCAAAAATTTTGAGCCTGAAGAGTGGATGGTTGCGATTTATTCTCGCGAAGAGCCGTTAGAAAATATCTTGACCGAGTTCTCAACCAGTATTCAGGCAATATGCGTTTTGTTGGGTAATGCGCCGCAAGAAAGCTGGTCGCGTTTGAGTCAACATGAAGCCTTGGGTAAAGAGTTGACTTTGCAGTTGTGGGCAGAACGTGGTTTAGCTCATATTGAAGATCATTTGAAAAGCCTGAAAAAAGCCCAAAACCCATGATTTTTGACCGGTTTTCTGATTTACTGCGGTAAAATAATATCCATGAAGAAGCAAAGAATCATACTTGTTGACGATCACGAAGTTGTGCGGCTTGGGTTGAAATCTCTTTTAGAACGACACCCAAATTTCGATGTTGTTGGCGAAGCCGGTTCAGCCCGCGAAGCCCTTGAACAGACGGGAATGCTCAAACCTGATGTGGTGGTTATGGATATTCGCCTGCCTGGCACATCTGGAATTGAAGCCTGCGAACAGATCATCAATCAATACCCCAACACCAAGGTGATCATTTTGACCTCCTATGCTGAAGATGAGATGCTCTTTTCTGCGATCCGCGCAGGGGCTTCGGGGTACATTTTGAAGCAGATCGGCAGTGAAGATCTGATCAAAGCACTTGAATCAGTTGGGCGAGGTGAAGCCTTGCTTGACCCTGCCGTGACTCAACGCGTTTTTCAGGAAGTGCGCCGCGCAGTGAAGGAAGAAGAGGCATCAGCCTTTGCTCATTTGAGCCAGCAGGAAAAGCATGTTCTTCTGCTCGTTTCAGAAGGCAAGACCAACCGCGAGATCGCCAAGAATTTATTCCTTGGTGAAGGTACGGTGCGCAATTACGTTTCAAGCATCCTCTCGAAATTGAATGTGAATAACCGCGCTGAAGCAGCCGCCTACGCGGTGGAACATAATTTGAGAGATTACATTTCCTAAGTTATCCATACTGAGATATAAAGGAGACACGAACCACGCCCCTGTGAAGAAGTGTCTCTTTTTTATTTAAATATGTTAGCAAACGGGTTGCCGAAAAGATTGGAGCCCACTACGAGGGGATGCTGCTCAACCGGATCACCGTCCGCGAACGGATTCAGCATGCACACATGTTCTCGCTTCTCCCCTCCGACTTTGGCTTGGTTGCCCAAGTTTGAATCTTTCTCCGCGGATGCATACCCCATAGTCCTATTGACTCATCTCAGCAACTTAACTATCATAAAGTAGCGATTCCAACTATATAAAAGGAGAGAGAATTCCATGAGTGATTCAAAATCAATTCACGAACGGAAGCACGTCTGGCGCGATGAATTTCTGCTCGTCATCGGTCTGTGTGCCTTCGTCGGCATCGTCTATGCTCTGGATGGCGCCCTGCAACCTCAGTTCACCCCCACCACCCTGGTGCTGACCGGCGTTTTCCTTGCACTCGTACCAGCCGCGATCTGGCTGACCTTTTTCTATCTGCAAGACAGGGCGGAGCCTGAACCGAAAAGCTTCATTATGGGCGTCTTTGCACTCGGAGCCATTTTAGCGGGAGCGATCGGCGTTCCTGTCGTTGAATCTTTATTTCGTACTTCTCACTGGATCTATACCGACACCCTAACCAAGATCGTTGGCGGCATTCTCGTTGTTGGCTTCACACAGGAATTCCTAAAGTATGCGGCTGTTCGTTACAGCATCTATAACTCTAGCGAATTCGATGAGCCCACCGACGGTGTGATCTACGCCACGGCTGCCGGGTTGGGCTATGCCACTGTTTTGAATATCCAGTTCGTCGTTTCGAACGGCGGCGTGGACCTTGGTGCGGGCATTCTGCGCATGGCAGTGGTTGCATTGGGGCAAGCGGCTTTCTCTGGCATTACAGGCTACTTCCTCGGGCGTGCCAAATTTGAATCAGAACAAATTTGGTGGATGCCTCTTGGTATTTCTCTGGCAGCGATCTTCAACGGCATTTTCACCTGGCTGCAAGTCATCGTCACCCGCCCCACCATCACCCTGAGCGGCTCGACCAGCAACACCTGGATGGGACTGGCTCTCGCAGCGGTGGTTGCGTTGGTAACTACAGGAATCATCCTTGCATTGGTGCGCCGCAACATCCAGTCGTTGCAGGCTGGGAAGTAGGAGGTCAATATGAATAACAAACAAGGTTCCCTAGGCGACCGCTTCGCGGAGATCACCGTTGTATTGGTCACTCTGGTTGCGCTTACAGCGGGGTGGTTTTTCAAATCAAGCGTGGAAAATGCCGCAGTCCCGTTTGAGGCGGAAGGCATTAGAGCAGAAGCGCCCAAAGGCTGGCTGCAAGCTGGCGCGGAGGGAGATATCCTGCTGCGCTCGGTGGATATCAACTCCAGTGGTTTCGGCGCAACGTATACCATCCGTCAGATCGCCATTACATCTGAGGCGACTACGTCTGAAGTGGCAAGCTTGCTGACGTTGGAACACGCGCAAAATTTGGTCGCCTTCCGTATGCTCGACCAGCAGGAAGTGAAAGATAGCAACGGACGCAATGCCTACATCATCAATTATGTCTTTGTCGAATCAAACCCCGATGTAACCCATGCCGAGATCCCCAGTGTGGTGCGCGGAAAAGATATAGTCTACCTGAACGGCGAACGCGCTGTTGTGGTTTCCTTCCAGGCAGATGAAAACAATTATGACCTTGATCTCGGGAGATTTTATATCTTCCTTGAGTCGATCCAATTTTAGTGAGGCGAGCATGAAAACAAAATTCCTCAAACATCTCTCGGTATTCCTTTCCATTCTCGTCATTACGGCGATGGCATGCCGATTCGGCGCCCCGGCAGTGGAGCCGGTCGCACCGATCGTTCCATCCGATGAGCCCACTTCGGAATCGGGTCAATTATCTCAGGCGACCCGCACCAAGTTGATCTCGGCTACGGTGCAGATCTTCGGTCTGTTCAGTGAAGGCGGCGAACTTGTTCCGGGATATGTAGGATCTGGAACGATCCTCTCTCCCTCTGGCTTGATTCTCACCAATGCACATGTTGCCAGCCCCGCTTCACAGGGTGACTCAGCCAACGAACCCGACGCACTCGGGGTTGCGATCATCGTCTCAGAAGATAAACCCGCTGTGCCTTCGTATATTGCCGAAGTCTTGGCTGTGGATGGTTTTCTCGATCTTGCTGTCATTCAAATTCGCTCCAACATTAACGGTTCGGCGGTCGACACAACCAGCTTGAACCTGCCGTATGTGGAGATGGCAAATTCCGATCAGGTACACGTCGGCGATAACATCAATATCTTCGGCTTCCCTGCCATCGGCGGGAACACGATCACCTTCACAAAAGGAACCGTCTCTGGCTTCTCCTCTGAAAACCCGATCGGTGACCGTGCCTGGATTAAGACCGACGCAACCATTTCGGGCGGAAACTCGGGTGGTCTTGCCGCCGACAATAACGGGCGCATCATTGGCGTGCCGACGATTGCCTCTGCCAGCCGCGACACCGAAACCTCTGACTGCCGCCAAGTACAAGATACAAACGGCGATGGTGTGGTGGACTCAAATGACAGCTGTGTGCCCATCGGCGGCTTCTTGAACGGCATCCGCCCGGTGAACCTTGCCTTTCCTCTGCTCGAGGCGGCTCAAGGCGGCAAGCAATATACCAGCCCATACACAGATGCTGGTGGCGTGGTTAGCGCACCAGGAAGCGGCAACGAATCAGCCACGAATTTTGTCTGGCTGGATACGTCTGCTAGCAGTGTGCAAGACGGCTGTGATTTCAGTGACTCTACAGTCAATTCGTATGGAGAGTCTGTTCTCTGCATAGCTGCTGGTTTCGATTACTCCGGCATGACCGACGGTCAACTGATGGTAGAGCAT
>JBDKJK010000201.1:0-3039 GCA_039796675.1 Chloroflexota bacterium | reverse complement strand
GCAAAGGTACGGCTGGCAGTTCGTAATAGGTCTCGTATGTTCATCAGGCTACCTCATGGATAAAGATATGCATTTATAACCCGGCTCGCTTGATTTCGTCTTGTTTTTGCTCTGCCCCCTCTATCCTAATGACAACCCTGAATCAAAACGCTCTTCATGGTGAGTGAAGAGCGTTTTCTGTGCCTGGAAGAGTTTAGAGCCGCAGACCCGCCACGCGGATCTTGAACTTCGGGTCCGGGCCCGGAATGGGCATTAGAACAGTCTTGATCTCATACTCCGGGCGGATCAATTCGAGGCGTGCGGCACGAATCAACGCACCGACGGTTACCATCAATTGCACCTCGGCAACGCCTGCGCCCAAACAAGTGTGTGCGCCTAAGGTATAGGGTGCAAAGATGCCCAGCCCTTGCTTATGTTCTTTGCGCGGAGCCATGTAACGAGTGGTATCGAACTTCCACGGATCGGGGAAGAACTCAGGCAGGAAGTGAGTTAAACCGTTTACGATGATGATATCTGAACCGGCGGGTACGTGATGACCACCAAACTCAAAGTCACGCGTCACGCCACGCGGGGTGAAGGGAGCTACAGGGTAGCGCCTTAGGGTTTCGATGGTAGCGGCATACAAGTTCTGCATCTTTGGCAATTCGGTATAAGGCGGAATGCCATTGGCAAAGTGTTCGTCCACTTCGGCTTGAATCGCTTCGTACACTTCAGGATGTTTAAGAATGGCATAGATCATGAAGCCCATGGTGTTGGCAACCGTATCCATGCCTGCAAAGAACGGACCGATGGTGGCGGCGAGCAGATCTTCGTCTTTGAGCGGTTTCCCATCCAAATCCACGGCGGCGAGCAGGTCATCGACTAGGTCTGGCGCTTGCGGGTTGGGCGAGTGGCGATGTTCTTCCACCACTTGTTTGGCAAACTCCATCACTTTGTTGCGGGCATTTACATAACGCGGCATCGAAAGCATGAAGCGCGGCTGACGTTTGATGACCAACACATTGAGCAAGGTGCCAAGATAGATACGGATCGCCTCAAAATGCTCGCTGGACGAATGTCTTGTCAATGCGGTGCCTAGCTGTTCGGTGACGAGTCTCTGAAATGTATCACGTGCATACAGAGTCTGCCCCGGCTTCCATTTTGCTGCGGTGCGATAGGTGAGCTCTGCGATAGAGTCGAGATGCGGGGCGAGCCCGCTTTTGGAATAGCCGCGCTGCATCATTTTGCGCATGTGCCGATGCGGTTCACCGTCTAATGCCACCATAAAGTTGCGCGAACCCATTTGCCCGGCAAATTCGCCGAAGAGCGGCTCGCTGGAAAAAAGATCATCTTTATCTTGTGAGAAGAAACGGTTGGCTTCCAAGCCACCCATCACCACGAACTTTTGGTTCGCAGCGGTGATGCGAAAGATCGGTCCGTATTTGTGATAAGACTCCAGGAAAAATTCCATGGGGCGGTTGAGAAAATCAAGTGCGTTCCCCACAATGGGCAGCCCCGGCACACGGGGAGGCAGGTTGAGTTTGTTGTTGTGAAGGGAGGATGTAGATTCTGTGATGGTCATGGCAGCCTTTATTAATTCACCAATAATACTGATTTTGTAAGAGAATAAGATGAGAATCGCTTTGCAGGTTAATTGCATTTAAATAAAAAAGAGACAGAAGCCTGTCTCTTTTATGTGCGTGATTTATAGCACGCCGTGAATGAGCATGTATACATCGCCTACGGCTTCCACATGCAGGCTGTTCAAACCGCTTGTCTTAAGTTGCTCGCGGACTTCTTCAGGAGTGAATGCGGCACATAAGGATGCGGCAAAATCCTGCTGTAAAATGGGATGTTCGTTCCCGGCTTTTTCCCGTACGATTCGGTGTGCCGCTTCGACGCTTTCCACACGCTGCAAGTCTGAGACGAAGACCATCGTCCCCGGGCGGGCATGCGCGCGGACCGTTTCCCAAAGTGCCAAGGGATTATGAAAATGATGCAAAGCACTGTGAGACATGACCAGTTCGTAATTCCCTTGTGGAATTTCGGCACTGGGTAAAAAGGCTTTTGCAAATTGAATTCGCCCGGCGAGTTCTGGCTCGGCTTTTATATCGTTTTGAGCAATGTCTAGCATGGCTTGCGAACCATCCACGGCGACGATGTGGGCGTGAGCAAAGGCTCGGGCGAAGCGAAAGGTCATATCGCCGCCACCACAGCACAGGTCGAGGATGGAAGCGGGGTGTTTGTCTTTTCCAAATCGTTCTTGGAACCAAGTCACACGCATTTGGTGTGAGGTGGCAAAATCTGCATGGGCATAGGCGAGTGCTTGCTCCATATCTTCCATTAATTCAGGTTCGAGAATTCGTTCCATATAAGTAACCTCTCTTAATAAAATTATTTGGTGCAACCTACAGATGTTTTTTCGATGGGTAAACCAAATGCTTCGTAAACGGGCACACCATCCCATTCGGCGGGAGTGTCTAATTGGAGGGCGAAGGCGGCAGTGGCGGCAGTATCTATTGTGGTGATGGATGAATTGAGGTTCGCCGGTAAGATGCCCGCGCCTAACGCGATCCATGGGATGGTCATATCTTCGTACATGCTAGAGCCGTGTGTGGTGGCGTGACCGCCATGGTCTGAAGTGATAATGAAGAGGGTTTCGTTCATCAAGCCGCGTGCTTCGAGCTCTGTATAAATCTTTTCAATGGCTTGATCAGCACGGAAGAGCACACTGAGCTGTTCAGGAGAGAGCCAGCCGTATAGATGTCCCATGGCATCGGTGGTGGGGAAGTGAATGAACATCAACCGAAAATCAGCAGGGAAGTTCTGGATGATATCTTCGGTGATAACGAGATCTCGGTCGTTGATGTATTTGAGGATATCAAGGCTCGCCGGTTCGGTGACATGGTACAGTTTCTCTTTGCCAATGTACATTACAGTTTTCATTCCGGCGGCGTGTGTAATGTCGAAGAGGTCAGTGACTTGGGCATAGCCGTTCTCTGGGATATAGTCGTTCCAATTTACTTTGTGTTTGTCGGGGCATTGTCCGCTGAGCATGGA
>JBDKJK010000200.1:0-12659 GCA_039796675.1 Chloroflexota bacterium | reverse complement strand
GTCAATGCAACGGGAGGCAGATCACTTTTCACTTCCCATTTCGCAACCAACGCGCCTTTGCGAGTGCGGCTTAATTCCAATTGCTTGTACTTGGATAGTTCTTTTTCAACGAAGTCAATCGCCGCGCTGGCAAACCCGGTCGGCGAAGGGATGTTGAGCAAGTCAACGAGAAAATTTGTGAAATAGGTTTCGTCAATTTTGGGGAGGGACATGGGATTCCTTTCGGTTACAAGTTGAAAGTTTCAGGTTGAAGGTTCTTAACTTGCAACCTTCAACCTTGAACCTTCAACCCTAAATTCCTTCAAACTCCGACAACTTCTTCTTCCAATCTTCTGGCACAGGGATGGTCTTCATCGACTTGTAATCAAATGTAACAAGGATCACTTCGCCTTTTGCCATGACCTTGCCATCCGCATCCATCACACACTGCTCCACCGTCATCGACTTATTCCCAACCTTGGTAATCTTTGCCCCAGCCTTGATAGTGTCACCGTAATGCGTGGGAGCATGATAGCTGATGTGAATATCCGCCACGATCACACCAATTTCCATAAAGGATTGGTCTTTGCTAAATAAGCCCATTTTTATGAAATAGTAGACACGCGCCTGTTCGAAATACGTCAGGTATTTTGCATTGTTGACATGCCCTTGCGGGTCCAGATCCCCATAGCGGACTTCGGTTGGGTGGAAGAAGTTGTAATCGGTCATAGCGGGATTATAGTCAAAGAGTCGATAGTCGAATAGTCGATAGTCGAAAAAGCCGCTGGAAGACCAAAGTCTACCAGCGGCAATTACCAATTCTCTAATTTACCAGATCACCTAATCACAAAACTTCGCCAACCCCTCTTTATCTTGAATGAGGATGCGCCCATCCACATCTGTAGTAGCAAGTCCCTGCTCTTTGAAAAAGACCATAGCCTGATTTACCCGTTTGCGTGAGGCGCCTACTAAATCGGCAATGTCGCTTTGTGTGAGTGCAATGCGGATCTTAATCCCGCTGTCTACTTCTTGAAAATATCGTTCAGCAAACGCCAACAGTTGACGCGCCACCCGTCCATTCACATCGAGCGTCGCAAGCGATTGGATCATCTGGTCTGAAAGGCGCACTCGCGCCGAAAGGATCTTCACCAAATTCCGCGCCACCGGCGGAAAGTTATCAAGCATGTACACGAAGGTGGTCTTGTCCATCCATAGCATGAGCGAGTCTTCGAGAGTCACTACACTGGCAGAGCGACCCACACTGTCGATCAAACTCATCTCACCGATCAGATCGCCCGTACCCAAAATAGACAGAATTGCATCACGCCCGCCTTGTTCGGTGTAGACCTTCACCGTCCCATGCAAGATGACATACACGGTTTCACCTGGCTGCTCCACCAACATGACATTCTTACCATTCGGGAACACACGGCGATGAGCGCGATGAGCCACCCAGTCTAATTGTGCTGGAGCAAGCCCTTCAAACAAACGAATGTCTGAAAGCAGATTGCGAGTGTCGTCTTTCTTGAGTTCAGTCATGCGTAGCATATTTTACTGCTCTTTCTCGCAAGACTTCCGAAGTCTGGGTTGGCTTCATACTTGCAGTCTTGTTGTCAGGCTTCGGAAGTCTGATCTCTAAGCCTTCAAACGCTGCACACGAATCTGGAAACATATTTTTCGCAGCATCTTCTTGCGCCGCCACTGCATCGTCAGCGTAGGAGGGGTCGTGATGGAACAGGATCAACTGTCCCGTTTCGGCAGAGGCGGCAACTTGTCCTGCCATCGTTGCGGTTGAGTGACCATATCCCTGTGTGGTAATGTAATGCTCATCCGAATATTGCGCATCGTGGATCAACACATCGGCATTGCGCGAAAACTGAATCAACTTGCAGTCCATACCCACATAGCCTTCGGTATCCGTCGCATACACAACCGACTTGCCCTGATACTCAATGCGATAGTGATACACGCCGCCCGGATGCGCATACGATTTGTGAATGCGGATAACAACCGCCTCAGGACTCAGACTTGGGCTTGATTCGTGAACCCGAATTCCATCCTCCTCCCAAACGATGACCTGCGACTCATGCAACGAACGAATATCTTTATTCGACGCCATATCGCGCAACGAGATCGGGAACGTGTCTGAAGATTGGTTGTGCTCAAGCACATGTTTCACCGTCTCTGCCGTGCCGCCGGGACCATAAATATGCAATTTGGCTTTCGGCATATATGCAGGCACGAAAAACGGAAAGCCCTGTGTGTGGTCGTGATGCAGATGGCTGAACAAGATCAGCAATTCAAGATTTTGCTTTCTGGCAAGCTCGCGCCCAAGCGGAATAATGCCCGTGCCCGCATCGAGGATGATGGTGCGCCCGCCCGCGTTGATTTCAACACACGAAGTATTGCCGCCGTATTTGACCGTGTTTGCACCCGGCGTTGGGTAACTGCCACGCACGCCCCAGAATTTGACTGTGAAATCTTTGTTCATGTCTGCCTCCATTTCTTTATTCAGGTGACTGTCACCTTTCTATGCTTGTATTATGTTCGGAACAGAGATTCCTTCAAGGAAAGTTTTCGCATGGCAGGTGAGAACTATTTCCCAAGTGCGGACGATGGACAATTGACCATAGACGATGATTTGTTTTAATGGTCTATGGTCATGTTCCAACATCCATCATCTGCGCGAAGCGCGGCGGTATAATCTTCTCCATGCTTCCTGACCTGCAAATGAAAGATCACCTGCGTTTGCGCAAGCCACATCCCTGCGGCTCCTACGAATGGACTGTGGTGCGGCTCGGCGCAGATATTGGTCTGGAGTGCAAAGGCTGTCAGCATCGGGTGATGCTCACTCGGCGTGAGCTGGCAAAACGTATGAAAACGAATTTGTCTCAACAGGAACGGGAAAAACAAAGCGACTCAGAAGAGAATAAAACGTAGATAGAGACAAACAAGGAGCACACATGGATCCGCAAAATACAGATCTCCCCATTGGGTCACTTCGCATTGGTTTATTTACAGACACCTACGCCCCGCAAGTGAACGGTGTTTCGGTCTCTTTACAGATGATCTCAGAAGGTTTGGAAAAACGTGGGCATCAAGTGACCATCTTTGCGCCGAAATTCCCCGGCTACAAAGATAACGAAACGAATGTGATGCGCCTGCCCTCGCTCAAGTATTTGAATAACCCACCTATTTATGTTGCTGTGCTGGGAACTCCGCGTTCGACGTGGAGGTTAACCCGCAAACATTTCGATGTGCTCCATGCTCACAGCCCGGCAAGTGTGGGGTTGCTGGCGTATCTCACAGCTTCTACCAAGCGGCTTCCGCTGATCTACACCTATCACACCTCGATTACGGACTACACCCATTACATCAAGTTCATTGGGAATACGGGCATCATCAAATATGCGGCGGCATGGTTTAGTAAGGCATCCACCGACCTGGGCGACCAGATCATTGTCCCTTCGCCGAAGTTCCACCGACTATTGTTGAACCAAAAGGTTAAACAACCCATCAGCGTCATCCCTAATGGAATTGACCTGAGCATGTTCAAGACGGCGAAGAATCCTGGGGCGTTGCGCAAGAGACTGGGGCTCGATGCCGATGTGCCGATTATGCTTACCGTCGGTCGCATGGACCCTGAAAAGCGGCTTGAGTTCATTGTAGAAGCCTTCGACTTGATCGCCGACCAAGTGCCGAATGCACATCTCGTCTTTGTAGGAGATGGCGGCTCACGCAAGAGCGTGGAAGAAAAATCAAATGCCACACGCGCCAGGGGACGCATCCACTTTTTGGGCATGGTCAACCGTGCCGACCTGCCCGATATCTTCCATGATGCCGACATATTCCTTTCGGCATCCACAACGGAAGTACATCCCATCTCCGTCATCGAAGCGATTGCCTCAGGTCTGCCTTTTGTGGCTGTCCATGACGAAGCCTTTGAAGGCATGCTCGAAGACGGCATGAACGGTTATGCGGTTCCGCTTGACGTGAAAAAATATGCCGATGTACTTGCCGACCTGTTACCAGACCGTGAGCGATTAAAGCGCTTTGGCACACATTCCACGGCGTTGAGCGAAAAATATTCCATTGAGGCGCAGGTCAAAGCCTTAGAAAAACTCTACACTGAAGCCATCTTGCAAAACTGGCGCGGAAATTTATTCAAGCGCATGATTCCCAGACAGTTTAATGAAATCCCTCAAAGAATATCCAAAGAGATCAATGAATTCCCGCAAAAGATCACCAAGGAAATTAACAAGATTCTGCCGGGAAAGAAGGACTGACCTTTACGGGTTACGTATTACGTAATGCGTAACCCGTAATTCGTAACAGGCAGGGCGGGGGGTATAATTCGAACCCGATGTCCATCCTTGATGCCCACATGCTGGAATTTTTCAGCAGAAGCCCCGAACAAACCAGAAGAATCGGCATGCGCCTTGGCAGTTTGCTTAAGGCAGGCGATGTCATTTGTTTACAAGGCGACCTCGGTGCAGGCAAAACCACCTTCACACAAGGCTTGGCGCAAGGTTGGGGCTCGCTCGATAGCGTTTCAAGCCCCACGTTTATTTTGATCAATCAATATCGACGTGCCGACAGCGCCCAACTTTTTCACCTCGATGCCTATCGGCTCGAAACCGTGCCCGAGGCTGAAGAACTCGACCTCGACTCTATGCTCGTTGAAGGTGCGCTCATCATCGAGTGGCCCGAGCGCCTTGGCGATCTTATTCCCAAAGAACATTTGCATATCAAGCTCGAACACCTTTCCGAAGAACACCGTCAGATGAATTTTCATGCACACGGCAAGCGCTACGACGATCTCTTAGACTCCATTCGCCAGGCTGTGGTGGGAGGTTAATATGCTTCTGGCAGTAGATACCTCCACAGCATTGGTTGGTTTGGCTTTGTATGACGGGGACCAGGTCCTCGGTGAGATGACGTGGACCACCAAACAGCATCACACTACCGAACTCTCCCCGGCTCTTTCCGGACTTTTGAAACGGTGCGGCGTGACCATGGCTTCGGTCAACGCTTTGGGCGTCGCTATCGGGCCTGGGTCATTCACGAGTTTGAGAGTCGGGTTGTCTTTGGTAAAGGGCATTGCCCTGGCTCGCAACTTGCCCGTGATGGGTATCTCGACTTTGGATGTGATTGCCGCGGCTCAGCCTCTGGTGAAACAACCGCTAATCGCTATGTTGCAAGCCGGGCGGACGCGAATCGCTTACAGTGTGTATAAAAGCGACAAGAAAGAGTGGCAGGCTGAGGGCGGGGTGCGAAGCGGAACATTAGACGAGTTGTTGAACGAGATCGAGAGTCCGACTCTTATGGCAGGTGAGTTAACATCTGAAGAGAGAAAAAAGATCACGAAAATAAAAAAAGTACAGTTGGCGTCCCCGGCTTTGTGTATGAGGCGTCCGGCTGTTTTGGCTGAATTGGCATGGGCTCGCTGGCAGGATAATGATGTTGACGATGTTGCCGCACTCGCGCCGATCTATTTGCATGTGGCGGGAACGCCGATTCAATAATTTTTAGACGAGTATGACTTCAAATCAGCCGCCTTCCCTGCAAGATTCATCTGGTGTGTTAATTCGCAAGATGATCGAAGCCGACCTTGAGCAGGTGGTTGCAATTGACCAGATCTCTTTTTCACTGCCCTGGCCCGCGCGTTCATTCCGTTATGAATTAGATGAAAATTTCACGTCACGCAGTTGGGTGGCGGAGTGTGATGGGCGTGTGACTGCCATGTTGGTAGGTTGGTTGATCGTGGACGAGTTGCATGTTGCCACCATTGCGACACACCCAGATTTTCGCGGGAGAGGCATTGGAAAAAAAATATTGATCCATGCCCTTCGCGCCGCGAAAGATGAAGGCGTGATCCGTTCGTTTTTGGAAGTGCGCGAGAGTAATGTTGTAGCATTGAACATGTATCGCAGTTTGGGTTTTGTGGAAGATGGAAGACGCAAGGAATATTACAAAGATAATAATGAAGATGCCATTCTGATGTCGTTGAATGACCTGACAGGCATCGAAGGAGTTTGAATGTCTGCCGCTGAGACCCTTGAACAAATTGCCCGCGAAATTTCTGTTTGTACGAAGTGTGCTCTGCACGAGTCGCGCAAGAAAGCAGTGACGGGTGAAGGTCCGGTGGATGCAGAGATTATGTTCATTGGCGAAGGTCCGGGGTTCCATGAGAACGAGCAGGGACGTCCGTTCGTGGGGGCTTCGGGGAAGTTTTTAGATCAACTCCTCGAACAAGCCGGGGTCACACGTAGTGAAGTGTTCATTGCGAATGTGGTCAAGTGCCGTCCGCCTGCTAACCGCGACCCTCAACCGGATGAATTACAAGCTTGTAATGTGTACCTGGACGGGCAGATCGAAGTTATAAATCCGAGTATCATTGTGACGTTGGGGCGCATCTCTATGGGAAGATATTTTCCTGGGGCAAAGATTACTTCGGTGCATGGGCAGATGCAAAATATTGGCGGAAGGTTTATCATTCCCATGTATCACCCGGCGGCGGCTTTGCATCAACCCGCCTTGCGCCCGGCGATCTTGGCTGATTTTGCAAAACTGCCAGGGCAATTGAACGAAGCCCGTACGGCATTGGGGCGCCCATTGGTAGAAAAGAAAAAGATAATGGTTCCTCAGCAACCTGAGAAACCGCAACAGTTGAGCTTGTTTTAGAATAGCAGCTCATTTAAGAACTATGGGGCGGGTTGTATACCTTCCCTTTATCTTATAGAAGGAAACCATGACAATAAAAGAAACATTGATCAATAAGTTGAAAGAAAAGAATGCCAGGGTTGCGATTCTTGGCTTGGGATATGTAGGGCTGCCGTTGGCAGTTGTGTTTGGCGAGGCGGGCTTCAAAGTGACGGGGGTAGACCCGGATAAACGCAAGGTCGAGGCGTTGAGAAAAGGTGAGTCATACATTCCCGACGTTAAGACAGAAGCGGTTGCGAATCTTGTCAAAAATGGTATGTTGACCGCTACCACTGATTTTTCAGTCTTGAAGGAAATGGACGCCGTTAGTATTTGCGTGCCAACCCCTTTACGGCAGACGGGCGACCCGGATATGTCGTTCATCGTTTCGGCGATGGAAGAATTGAGCAAGTATATGCACAAAGGCATGGTGGTGGTATTGGAATCCACAACGTACCCCGGCACAACGCGAGAATTGCTACTGCCAAAACTTGGTATGGAACACAACCTGACTGTTGGCGAAGATTGGTTCCTTGCATTTTCTCCAGAACGTGTGGACCCCGGGCGTGAAGATTTCACGACTATCAATACGCCGAAAGTGATGGGGGGGATCACCCATGAATGCGGTGAAGTGGCTACTGTATGGTATGAAGGTGCGATCAAGACCGTGCATCATGTTTCTACAGCGGAAGCTGCAGAAATGTCAAAACTTCTTGAAAATACTTTCCGCATGATCAATATTGGTTTGGTTAATGAGCTGGCGATCATGTGTGAATATCTGGGCGTGGATGTATGGGAAGTGATCGATGCCGCAGCGACCAAACCGTTTGGGTTCATGAAATTTACGCCAGGTCCGGGTTTGGGTGGTCACTGTATCCCTATAGACCCGCTGTATCTTTCGTGGAAGATGCGTTCGTTCAATTACAATGCGCGCTTTATCGAACTGGCATCTGAGATCAATACCAACATGCCGCGTTATGTTGTCAGCCGTGTGCTTGAGGCGATGAATGATCTTGGCAAAACTTTGAAAGGTTCAAAGGTATTGGTCTTAGGTGTGGCGTACAAGCCGGATATTGATGACGTTCGCGAGTCTCCTGCGTTGGATGTAATCGGTCTGTTGCGCAAGAAGGGCGCGCTGGTCGAATATCATGATCCGTATATTCCACACATTCATCATGAATATGATGGATGGCAAATGAATAGCGTGAAGGATATGATGAAATCTGTAAAGGAAGCAGACGCCGTAGTAATCGTAACGAACCATAAAGTCTATGATTACAAGGATGTGATCGAGTCTGCTTCGTTTGTGTTCGATTCGCGTAATGCAACTGGTAAACTTGGAAGATTTACAAACGTAGAAAGACTCTAATTCTTTGCGCATTACGTATTTCAAAGTGCGTAATGCGCAATCGTTTAACGAATAAAAGGAGAAGTATGGCTCATTATCTGGTTACAGGAGCAGCAGGTTTCATTGGGGCACGGACTTCAGAAATGTTGATCGGGCAGGGGCACACAGTGGTTGGCATTGATAATGTCAATGATGCCTATGATCCGCGTATGAAGGAATATCGTTTGAAAAAACTTCAAGCGCTGCCGGAATTCAAATTCCACCACCGCGATATTTCTGATAAATCTTGTATTGAATTATTCAAAGATGAAAAACTGGATGGTGTGATTCACCTGGCTGCACGAGCCGGTGTGCGCTTCAGTGTGGATAACCCATGGGTTTTCCTTGAATCGAATGTGATTGGCACATTGAACATGTTGGAAGTCTGCCGTCAGTATGGCTGTAAGAAGTTCGTGATGGCTTCCACCTCTAGCATTTATGGCGAGAACCCGCCTTACCCTACGCCAGAAACTGCATCTAGCAGTGAGCCGATGCAGCCATATGCCGCCAGTAAAAAAGGCGCAGAGGCATTGACCCATTCATACCATCATCTTTATGATATTGATGTAACCATTGTCCGCTATTTCACGGTCTATGGACCTGCCGGTCGCCCCGACCTTGCCATGTTCCGCTTTGTGCAGTGGATCCTTGAAGGGCAGCCAGTACGCATCAATGGCGATGGCAATCAATCTCGCGGCTTCACCTATATTGACGATATTGCGCGTGGAACTATTGCCGCACTGAAACCACTGGGGTATGAGATTATTAACCTTGGCGGGCATGAGGTTATTAGTATTAATGAATTAGTGACGCTTACCGAGGAGTTAACCGGCAAGAAAGCTGTGGTTCAGCATGGTTCGCCCAACCTGGCGGATATGCGAACCAATCAAGCCGATGTAAGCAAGGCGCGGCAACTGCTTGGATGGGAACCGCAATTCACCCTCCGTATGGGTTTGAAGAACCTAATCGACTGGTATAACGCGGAACGTGATTGGGCGAAGGAAGTTCTTACGCCGTAGGCAATTTTTATGCATTACGAGTTACGCATTATGGGGAGGAGCGTAATTCGTAATGCGTGATACGTAAAAAATAATGTCCCTTCTTTCCAAATTCAAAAACGACCCGCTTTTTGCAAAGGTCATCCGCTCCAGCGGATCATTATTAAGCAATAATACTCTTGCGCTTGGTCTCAGCGTAGTGCAGGGAATTATGGCAACCCGCCTGCTCGGACCGGCAGGCTTTGGTCTCATCGGTGTGGTGATGGCGTTCGCCTCAACCGTGAACAGCATCTTCTCATTTCGCATGAGCGAGTTGGTAGTGCGCTATGGCGGTGAATACCTCAACAAGAAAGATAAAGAACAAGCCGCAGCCTTGCTCAAGGTTGCTAGCCTAACCGAAGCCTTGGTTTCGCTGTTGGCGTTTTTGGTGGTGCTTGCTACAGCACAACTTGCCGAAACCTACCTTGCCAAGACTCCCGACATTGCATGGATGTTCACCTTCTTTGCGCTCAACCTGCTGGCAAACTTCAATACCGAAACATCTACGGGGATTTTGCAAATTACTGAAAGAATCAAATTGCAAGGCACGGTCAATTTGATTCAAGCCATTGTCACTACGCTTATCATTACTGGCGCATTCTTCTTCAATGGCAGTATTACCCTTGTTCTCATTGCGTATCTCATTGGCAAATCCATTTTGGGATTAGGGCTTTTTACGCTGGCGCAAATTCAACTGCAAAAAAAACTTGGCAGTGGATGGTGGCGCACGCCCTTCTCAAAACTCATGGCGCGCAGGGAAATTTTCCGCTTTGCTTTTAGCTCCAACATCAGTGCGACCATCATCAAACTCTTCCGCGAAAGTGAGTTGATTTGGATTGGTCTGTTTCTCGATACCACCGCCGTTGGCTATTATCGTGTCGCATACACCATCACGCACTTCCTCGCCATCCCTGCCGACCCGCTGATCGCTACAACCTTCCCTGAGATCAATAAACTTGCCGTTGAAAAAGCATGGGGGAAACTCAAAAGCTTTCTCAAGAAGATTACCGCGTTTTCATTTGTCTATAACATCGCCATCGGCGCAGGACTGATTCTTTTCGGTCATTGGGTCATTCGCATTTACTCTGGCGAAGAATATCTCAACGCCTACCCCGCCCTCGTTGCGCTGACCATCGGTTTGGTCTTCAACTACATCCTCTTTTGGAATCGTCCGCTCTTGCTGGCGTTTGGCTTGCCGGAGTTCCCCGTCTATGTCACGCTCGCGGCGGGTATTATCAAACTCGCGCTTTCGTTCTGGCTTGTGCCGGTCTATGGTGTTGCCGCAGCAGGCGGACTTCTTTCGTTCTATTACATCGCTTCGGTGGGCTTGATGGTCTTACGCGGAATTGTTGAGATTCGCAAGAAAGAAGAAAGATGAAAGAATGAAAATCGCGTTGATTACCAACTCACGAATTCCATCGCTCACTGCAAACTCCATTCAAGCAATGAAGGTTGCGCAAGCTTTAATGCAATTGGGACATGATATCCGGATGTTTGCGCCTGCGGAAACGGAACCTGTCTCTAAAGAGACTCTACTTACGCATTACGGATTACGCATCACGCCCGACCTCGACCTGCTCCCATCCATTAGCAGACTCAAACGCCTCGACTTCATCGTCCATGCCCAGCGGGCTGCGAAGAAGTTTGGCGCTGAATTAATTTATACGTGGCTGCCCCAATCCGCGGCGTTGGGCGCGTGGATGGGTTTCCCTGTGGTGCTCGAAATGCATGCCGATAATTCGGGACGATTAGGTACATGGTGGCTTGGGCAGTTTTGGAAGCAGAAGACTCCCAAGGTGATGACGGTCACCACGTCCGCGTTGAGAAAGGCTTTGGAGCGCTCGACCAAATTCCAGTTCCCGAATGAAGCGCTGCTGCTCGCGCCGAACGGCGTCGAGTTGGAAAAGTATGCGGGTTTGCCAAGTCCTACCGAGGCGCGTCGTCAATTGAATTTGAAAGAAGGGCTGACGGTTGGATTCACGGGTCACATTTACCCGGGGCGCGGCGCGGACTTGCTCTTTGAACTTGCAAAGCAAATGCCCACTGTCAATTTTTTGTGGGTGGGCGGCACGCCTGAGTTGGTGGGTTTTTGGAAAAATAAATTAACTGAAGCGCAGATGACCAATGTGGCGATGACCGGCTTTGTGAAGCATGAAGTGATCCCGCTGTATCAGGCGGCGGCGGATGTGCTGCTGATGCCGTACTCGCGTTCGATTGAGGCTTCGAGTGGACAGGACATTGCCGAGGTGATCAACCCGATGAAGATGTTCGAGTACATGGCGGCGGGACGCGGAATCGTTTCGGCGGATTTGGATTCGATTCGCGAAGTGCTGAATGAGGGCAATGCGGTGTTTTGTGAAGCGGGGAATTGGGAATCGGTAATTGGGAATTGGAAGGCGGCGATTGAGGCATTGCTTGCGGATGAGCCGCGCAGGTTGGCGTTGGGCAGGCAAGCTCGACAAGATGTGGAGCAGTTGACGTGGGTGAAGCGCGAAGAGCGGGTGATGAGTCTTCTTGAAATAAACCTTGGTTGACAGCATCTCAAATTGAGATATACTACCCCTGTGCATATCATTACTCGCAAAACCTTGATCCAATTTTGGGAGAAACATCCTGAAAGCCGAACCGCCCTATTGCGCTGGTTCAAGATTGTGCAAAAAACGGATTTTGGTAGTTTTGCGGAATTGCGTGAGGTTTTTCCTTCTGCCGACAAGGTCGATCATTGGATCATTTTCAATATTGGCGGCAACAAGTACCGGTTGATTACATCCATTCATTTCAACCGTGGCAAGGTCTATATTCGGTATGTTCTTACTCATGCCGAATATGACAAAGGAGATTGGAAACATGACACTCCTGACAAATGAAATTCAAACCCATTGGGTAAATATTGCGCCTCTGCTTTCCATTCGCAATGAGCGCGAATATAACGCAGCAGTGAAGCGACTGAACGCCTTGTTGGATGAAATTGGGGATAACGAAAAACATCCGCTGTATGGGTTGTTGGATACGCTTGGTTCGTTGATTGCTCTTTATGAAGAAGAACATTACCCAATTCCCGAAGCGACGGGCGCAGAGGTATTGCGTTTCCTCATGGACGAGCATGGGTTGGCACAGTCTGACTTGCCAGAGATCGGTTCGCAAGGTGTGGTCTCTGAAATATTGAACGGCAAACGTGAGTTGAATGTGCGTCAAATAAGAGGATTGGCAAAGCGTTTCAAGGTTTCACCCGCTGTATTTGTATAAAAAGACCTCCGAAGTCTCTGAGACTTCAGAGGTCTTTATGTTTACTCTCTTGTCACCGCCGTCAAATTCATCGTGAGCAACACGCCGGGTTTGGGGAGTTCGCGTACGCCGATGACCGTCCGTGCGGGGCGATGGTCTCCCATTTTGCTGATGTAGGCGCGGTTCATTTCGTCAAAGTCGCTCATGTTTTGTAGAAAGATGTTGATATGAACGACATGATCTAAATCTGAGTTGACCGACTCAAGCATGACCTTGAACGAATCAAGAATTTGTGCGGTCTGCGAGAAGACGTCATCTCCGGCGAGTTG
>JBDKJK010000199.1:0-5888 GCA_039796675.1 Chloroflexota bacterium | reverse complement strand
ATTTCTGGTTAACCGCCGGGCGTTTCTCGCGTCAGTTCGAGCGCGAGTTTGCGAAATTCTTTAATCTGCGCCACTCTATTTTAGTGAACTCGGGTTCATCTGCTAATTTACTTGCGCTCACCTGCCTCACATCGCCGACTCTCAAAGAACGCCAACTCAAACCCGGCGATGAGGTCATCACCGTTGCTACGGGGTTTCCTACCACGGTTAACCCCATCATTCAGAACAACCTTGTCCCTGTCTTTTTGGATGTGGACATTCCTACCTATAACATCGACGTCTCTCAATTGGATGCGGCATTATCCAGCAAGACCCGCGCTGTGATGGTGGCTCATACGCTTGGTAATCCGTATAATCTTGAAGCGGTGACGGCATTCTGCAAAAAACATAACCTCTGGCTCGTGGAAGATTGCTGTGACGCAGTCGGCGCAACCTATAACGGGAAACTGGTCGGCACCTTTGGCGACGTTGCTACGGTCAGTTTTTACCCGGCACATCACATCACCATGGGGGAGGGCGGAGCCGTCCTTACTGACCAGCCGCGCCTCAAAACATTACTCGAATCCTTCCGTGATTGGGGACGCGACTGTTGGTGTGAACCCGGCAAAGACAATACCTGCGGCAAGCGCTTCGACTGGCAACTCGGCGACCTGCCGCATGGGTACGATCATAAATACACATACTCGCACATCGGTTACAACCTCAAAGTATCTGACATGCAAGCCGCGGTTGGTGTCACGCAGTTGAAGAAAGTAAATTCCTTTATCGAAAAACGCCGTGCGAATTTTGCATACTTGAAAAATAAACTTTCAACCCTGCAAGAGTTTTTGCTATTACCAGAAGCCACGCCGAACTCTGAGCCAAGTTGGTTTGGTTTCCCCATCTTCGTCCGCGAGAGTGCGCCTTTCACGCGGGATGAACTCGTTCATCATCTCAACGATCAGAAGATCGGCACGCGTCTGCTCTTTGGCGGTAATCTTCTGCGTCAACCCGCCTATCGCAACATCAATCATCGCGTCGTCGGTGATCTCAAACGTTCCGATGATGTCATGCATCGCGTCTTTTGGATCGGTGTCTACCCCGGCTTGACCGAGTCCATGCTCGATTATGTTGCCGAGACCATTCAAAAATTCTGCGAGACCCGTTAATGCACCTGCCCGAAGCCGACCTCACGCACATCCTCGATCACACCCGCGATTTGTGGGAGGATTTGCGCGGTGCGCGTCTCTTCATTACCGGCGGCACAGGCTTTTTCGGGATCTGGCTGCTCGAAAGCTTTCTGCACGCGAATAAACAACTGGACTTAAAAGCCTCCGCCTCCGTTCTGACGCGCAGACCTGATTCATTCCAACAAGCCTTTCCTCACCTTGGGCTGGATGCTGCCATTCAGTTCATCCGCGGTGATGTGCGCAATTTTGAATTTCCTTCTGGAAACTTTTCCCACATCATCCATGCCGCAACGGATGCCAGTGCAAAGCTCAACGCCGAAGACCCGCTCCTGATGTTCGATACCATTGTGGAAGGCACGCGCCATACACTGGATTTTTCCGTCCATTGCAAAGCGGATAGATTTCTCTTCACCAGTTCCGGCGCGGTCTATGGCAAACAACCTCCAGAGATCACGCATATCCCCGAAGATTACATCGGTGCGCCTGACCCGCTCGACCCGCGCGCTGCTTATGCTAACGGAAAACGCGCGGCTGAGCATTTATGCACTTTGTATGCCAAACAACATAATGTTAAGCCAGTGATTGCGCGTTGCTTTGCATTTGTCGGTCCGCATCTGCCACTTGATATTCACTTCGCCATCGGCAACTTTATCCGCGATGCCATGAACGGCGGACCGATCATTATCAAAGGCGATGGCACTGCTCGCCGTTCCTATCTCTACGCCGCCGACCTCGCCATTTGGTTATGGACATTGCTCCTGCGCGGGGAACCCTGCCGGGCGTACAACGTTGGCAGCGAAGAGTCGCTGTCCATTGCTGAAACAGCTCACGCCGTGGCGCGAAGCGTGAATCCTGGAATCCAAATTGAGGTTCAAGGAATCCAAAATCCAGATGTGCCCATCGAACAGTATGTTCCATCCACGCAAAGAGCGAAGGCGGAATTGGGGTTGAGTGATTCTTTTATGATCGATTATAAGGTCAGTCGTTCAATAGACTGGTTTCGCCTTCATTGAGGATTTGTTTGTGTCTGAATTAATTGATTCACAAGTACAGTTACTTAATTCAATGGGTTTGCTTGAGACGATTCGCGAGTGTCGTATTTTGATAACTGGTGCAGGTGGTTTTGTCGGTTTGCATTTGTGCGAAGCGCTGGCTGGTTTGGGAGCAGATGTTCATGCTTTATCACGAAATGCAGAAAAGCGGAACTTTCCTGTAGGGGTAAAACCTCATTCTGTAGATCTGCGTGATATAGAATCGGTTAAGGCTTGCCTCGAACATGTGAAACCAGATATAGTTTTTCACCTTGCTGGGCTTGTTAACACTCGCCAGCATTTAGACCTTGTGTTGCCAACGTTAAAAAATAACCTTATTGGAAGTGTAAATTTATTCGTCGCGCTTTCAGAAGGTAGCGTAGATCGGGTGGTGGTGGTCGGTTCATCGGAAGAGCCCGCTGCTGGGCGGCTTGGTGCTGTTGCAAATTCACCTTATGCGGCGGCGAAGGAAGCGGAAACAGATTATGCATGGATGTTTCATAATATCTTTTCCCTGCCAGTGGTTCTTGCCCGCCCGTTCATGAGTTATGGACCCCGCCAGCCGATTGAGAAGATCATACCGTATGTGATCACTAGGCTTCTATCAGGCGAAGAGCCAGCCATCAGTAGTGGTCGGCGGGTATGTGATCTAATTTATGTGCAAGACCTTGTAATGGGGTTGATCTTGTCTGGGTTTAAGCCTGGGCTAACGGGTGCAACTATAGATTTGGGCGTTGGTATTGGGGTAACCATCCGTGATGCGGTGAATGTGATTTCGGAGTTGATCGATGTTCCGGTGAAACCGAATTTTGGGGCGATCCCAGATCGTTTATATGAAGAGCCTCAGATCGCAGATGGTGAAGGTACGTTTCGGCAGATTGGATATCGCCCTCATTGGTCTTTGTATGAAGGAATCAAAACGACTATAGAGTGGTATCGAACTCATCCAGAATTTTTTCAAAGCGAAAGGCGGAGTGTATGACATGGTTGATAACAGGCGGCTGCGGTTTTATTGGCAGTAACCTTGCAGACACCCTTTTAACAAAGGGTGAGTTGGTAGTGTTGTTCGATAATTTGAGCAGACTTGGCTCGCGCGATAATCTTCAATGGTTGCGAGGCAGGCACGGCAGTGATTGGGAATTTGTCGAGGCGGATATTCGTGATTTTGCGGTACTTGAAAATACAGTCAGAAAATTAAAACCAAATTCGATTGCCCATCTTGCCGGGCAGGTTGCCATGACGACCAGCCTGCAAAATCCGCGAATGGATTTTGAGATCAATGGGTTGGGCACCTTGAATGTATTGGAGTCTGTTCGTTTGCATTCCCCGGAGACGACGATACTGTATTCATCCACTAATAAAGTATACGGTTCATTGGACGATTTGCGATACCGCGAGACAGAATTGCGTTATGAGTTGGAAGATCATCCGAATGGCTTGGATGAATCTCTTCAACTGGATGGGCATTCGCCGTATGGTTGCTCGAAATTGACAGGCGATCAATATGTACGTGATTACAGCAGAATGTATGGCTTGCGCACGGCAGTATTTCGTCACTCATCCATGTATGGGGGCAGGCAGTTTGCCACCTACGACCAAGGTTGGATCGGTTGGTTCTGCCAAAAGGCGCTTGATATGCAGAATCCTGAAAGCCCATCTTTCACAATCTCAGGCAATGGCAAACAAGTTAGGGATGTGTTGCATGCCCGTGACTTGGTTCAAGTATACATAAAAGCTGCAGAGCACATCGACCAATGCTCTGGGCAGATCTATAACATCGGAGGCGGGATGGCGAATAGCTTATCCCTGCTTGAGCTATTCAAACTACTGGAAGGTATTACGGGATATCCGCTTCGATATGAGAAACTGGATTGGCGGCATGGTGACCAGAAGGTTTTCGTGGCAGATGTTAGCAAAGCCTCAAGAGATTTTGAATGGCAGCCATCCATAACAAAGGCAGATGGGATTCACGAGATGGTGGAGTGGAGCAGAGAGATATACAATGGAATCTAATGAAAAGAAGATACTGACGATCATGATGCCCGCGTATGGCGAGGCTGAGAATTTGCGCTTATTGCTGCCGGAGATTAAAAAAGTTATTCAGGAGATTGGCGTTGAAACCGAGGTGTTGGTGTTGGATGCCGATACCCCGAAAGATAATACAAGAGAAATTTGCCTTGAAAATCAGGTGCAATGGACGCCGCGTCAGGGTGGTAGCCGATATGGAGATGCAGTGCGGACTGGGATCAGGGCATGCAAAGGCGATTATGTGATTACCATGGACTCTGATGGTTCTCATAATCCCCAGTTTATTCGCGAGCTTTGGAAGCATCGCAATGATGCCGATGTAGTCATTGCATCCCGTTATGTGCCGGGCGGTGTGACGGAGAATCCCTGGCTGCTTGTTGCCATGAGCCGCTTTCTTAACGTGATATTCAAGGCGTTCGTTGGAATTCCCGTGTTTGATGTGTCTAATAGCTTCCGCCTATACCGCGGAAATCTTTTGCGGACGATTTCACCGAAATATGAGAATTTTGATGTGCTCGAAGAGATCTTGGCAAGAATTATTTGGGGAGAATCTGGGCGGTCTGCGAAGATACTGGAGCTGCCTTTTCGTTTTGAGCAGAGAAAGTTTGGCAAACCCAAACGACAACTGATCGTCTTTGGTCTGCAATTTTTGACTGCGCTTTTCAAGCTGCGAGCTCTTCGTTCTAGATATGATATTTAAGTAACACTTACTTAATGGATAATGGAATTATTTATACAAAGTTTTTTGTTTTGAAGGAGTATCTGTGACTCTAAAACGAACTTGTCCCATCTGTGACTCCAGGGATGCCACTATTCTGCATACGCAGGTATTTGAACTGCCTCAAGGTCATCCACTTGCTGCTGGTTATGATGTGGTTGTATGTTCGGTATGTGGATTCATTTATGCCGATACTGCGGTAACCCAGGCAGACTATGACAGGTTCTATACTGAGCATTCGAAATATGAAGACGCCAAAACCGGCACCGGCGGCGTGGATAATCCCTTTGATTGGAAACGTCAGCAAGAAACCGCCCGCCAGATCGCGGATGTTTTGAAAGATGCCAGCGCCAATATTTTGGATGTTGGTTGTGCGAATGGCGGCATGTTGAAAGCACTAAAAGAATTGGGTTATGAAAACCTGTGTGGCATTGACCCATCGCCTGTGTGTGTGGAAAATACCCGCCGACTTGGTATAGAAGCGCATCAGGGATCGTTGTTCCTTCCTTTCAAAGAAAACGCTTATGACTGTGTGATCCTTTCGCATACACTTGAGCATGTGCAAGATGTGCGCGGGGCAGTGGATTGGATCATCCAACGATTGAAGCCGGGCGGCATGGTATATATCGAAACGCCTGATGCCACCCGTTATGTTGATTTTGTTTATGCCCCCCTGCAGGATTTCAATACCGAACACATTAATCATTTTTCGCTGACAAGCCTGCGTAATTTGATGGAGGCGCAGGGTTTTGTATTCGTGGATGGCGCATCCAAGGATCTGGTTGTGGGCGCGGATATGTTTTATCCCGCTGTATTCGGTTTCTGGAGACAGGCTGGGGAAACCGTTGGGGTGGTATTGAAAAAAGAAAACTTGTTGCTCCAGAAGATCGAGGAATACATCACACATTCGAAGAAAGTGATGAGCGATATTGATACGCGGAT
>JBDKJK010000198.1:0-2888 GCA_039796675.1 Chloroflexota bacterium | reverse complement strand
GCAATTCCTGCCGCAGACTCAAGATGACCTATATTCGTTTTTACAGAACCGACCAGCACGCGGCTGTTTGCTTGCCCATCATCAAGCACCGCATGCAGTGATGCCATCTCAATCGGGTCGCCTAGCGGCGTGCCTGTACCATGTGCTTCCACATAACCGATCTGGTGTGGAGCAACTTGAGCATTCGCCAATGCTTGCTTAATAACATCTTGTTGAGCGAGTCCGTTCGGGGCGGTCAAGCCATTGCTGCGTCCGTCTTGATTCACGGCAGAACCACGGATCAACGCAAGAATGTTATCGCCATCACGAATTGCATCTGACATGCGCTTCAAAATGATCACCCCGCAGCCTTCACCGCGCACGTATCCATCTGCGCCTGCATCAAATGTTTTGCAGCGTCCATCGGGAGATAGCATTCGAGCTTGGGAGAACGTGATGGTCAACTCGGGCGTGAGGATTAAGTTCACGCCTCCGACCACGCCCAGATCTGATTCGCCGTTCTGAAGGCTCTGACATGCCAGATGCGCCGCTACTAACGACGATGAACAAGCCGTATCCACTGCCATGCTGGTACCGCGCAGGTCATAGAAGTACGAGAGACGATTCGCGGCGATGCTGTGTGCGTTGCCTGTGCCTGCATAGGCGTCGATCTTTTCGGCATCATCAAATTGCAGGCGTGAGTAATCGTTACTGCTGATGCCAACAAATACGCCTGTGCGAGTCCCTGCTAAAGATGTCGGCGTGATAAAAGCATTTTCGAGCGCCTCCCAGCTCACTTCAAGTAAGAGGCGTTGTTGCGGGTCCATGCGTGCTGCTTCACGCGGAGAGATTCCAAAGAAATGTGTGTCGAATAAATCCACATTTTCCAGGAAGCCGCCCCAACGAGAAGTGACTTTCCCTTGAGCTGCCGAATCAGATGAATAAAATTCATCCACATTCCAGCGGTCTGCAGGGACTTCACTGATGGCATCGACTCCATTACGGAGCAAATCCCAAAAGGCTCCCAGATTTGAAGCTTGCGGGAAGCGACAACTCATGCCGATGATCGCAATCGGTTCACGTGTGAATTTTGAAGAAGGTTGAGTAGGAGTCGAATTCGTTTTAACAGATTGAGAATCACTTGCCAAATGATTCGCCAACAATTCGATGGTCGGATAATCCCACGCGAGAGTGGGGGCGAGTTTACGCCCGAGAAATTCTTCCAGATCGCCTGTCAAGCTCACGGCTTGGACGGAGCCGAGACCATAATAAGTAAACGGTTGACGGGGATCGATCTCTGCCGCGTCCATTTCCAAAATGGAGGCGATGCGAGTCACCAGCCAGGTTTGAAGAACATTTGAATTCATTGCTGGCTTTTCGGCTTTATAAGGAAGAGAAGTTGTTTTCTCTTTTGAAGCGGCAGGGATGGAAGATTTTTTCGCCCGCCACTCACCCACAACTTCTAACTCGCCATTGAGAAAAGCTGTTTTACAAGCGCGGCGTTGGATCTTTCCGCTGGAGGTTTTGGGAATGCTCATTGGCTTGATCAGAACAATCGCAAAAACCTGCAAGTCATGCTTATCCGTGACTGCCTGACGAATCGCCCCGGCAACTTCATTGACATCCGCTTGTCGGTTTTGGCGATTTAATTCCTGAACAATGACCAACTGCTCCTTACCATCCTCTGTAATGGAGAATGCCGCCCCACCGGCAGGCTGCAAAGCCGGGTGGCTTGTCTCAACCGTCAGCTCAATATCTTGAGGATAGTGATTACTGCCATGAATGATGATCAGGTCTTTCAACCGACCCGTGACAAAAAGCTCGCCATGTTGCAAAAAGCCAAGATCGCCTGTGCGAAGAAAGGGACCTTCATTCGTATGCGCTATATGAGCTTGAAACGTCCTGCGGGTTTCCTCTTCCAGCCCCCAATATCCCTGCGCCACACTGGGACCAGAAACCCAAATCTCGCCCACTTGATTTGATTCACATTGCAATAAGGTCGTGGGGTTAACGATGATGATCTTCTGGTCAAAGATTGAAGGTCCGCAGTTCACCATATCCACGGAACCTTCTTCACCAGATCGAGCAGGAACTACATGGTCGCTCTCCAAGGATTTTCGATCCACGGTAAAAGTCCGCGGCTCAGAGGGGCCATCCGCGCCGGAGACGATTAGGGAACTTTCCGCCAGTCCATAACAAGGGTAGAAAGAAGCCTTTCGGAAGCCGCACCCGGCAAAGGCGCGCGCGAAGCGTTCCAACGTCTCAGGGCGAATCGGTTCGGCGCCGCAAAACACAAGCGACCATGAGCTCAGATCCAGCTTTTCCTTTTGCTCCTGTGTGACCTTATCCACACACAGATCATAAGCAAAATTAGGCGCACCGCAGGTATTACCACGATAACGTGTAATGGCTTCAAGCCAGCGCACCGGACGCTGCAAGAATGATGGCGGCGACATCAACGTTGTTGCGCCGCCCAAATACATCGGTTCAAGAATGCCGCCGATCAAGCCCATGTCGTGATAACTCGGCAGCCAGAAAATTCCCATCACCGTCTCGTCAATGTGGAACCCGCGGCTGATGGCTTCGAGGTTGTGCATCAGGTTGCCGTGACTGAGCATAACTCCCTTGGGTTGACTGGTGGAACCGGATGTATATTGAAGGAATGCCAGCGTATCTGGAGAAACATTGGGATCACGCCAATCCGCTTCCAACCCAGCCGGAACCTGTTCGGTGTTTAACCAATGAAGCGCTTTCAAATCTGGAGCGTGTTCGAATCGTTTTTCAATGTTCGAGAGAATGGTTGTGGTTGTGAGCGCAAAAGTTGCATGTGAATCATCCACGATGGATTGGATGCGGGGTGCAGGGCGGTTGAGACGAGGTGGATACGCAGGTACGGCTGTTACACCAGC
>JBDKJK010000197.1:0-5645 GCA_039796675.1 Chloroflexota bacterium | reverse complement strand
TGATTTTAGGGAGAAACTAAAATAACATGACCGCCCCATTGAAACCGCCGCAATCGCCGGAACGCAAAACTCAATCTCGGCGCAAAAATAGTGTGGACACACGCGGCATGCTCAGCATCGTAACGATGCTGGTCAGCTTGGTGGCGTTGACCGTTTCCATGGTCGGTGCAACTCGTCTCATATCCGATATTTTCGACGATGGGCTTGCTACCTCGATCAATGGGATTCTGGTGAAGGTGGTTGTGTTGGGGCTGGCGTTCTTCTTTGGCTGGGGATGCGGGCTGGCAAGTGTGCGTGTCTTCGGAAACTTGGTATACCCCATCATCATCAATCTGTATGCCTGGGGCTGCCTGGTAGCGGTCAACTTGCTTTACTTAAAGGTCATCCAAAAATTGTATTGGCAAGGCTATGATGCCCTGCATTTTTGGGCATACCTGATCATGCTGTTGGGCGGGTTATTCGTGCTGCTCTGCCTGCACCTACTGGTGGAAGGGCACGATCTGCGTCCGTTCGCGATTCCTTTGCTGTTGTTCGGCGTCATCCATTTGGGTGTGATTGTGGTCCGTTACGTTTTCACCAACGATGCCAAAGGCTGGATGGTTATCGGAGATTTTACGGTCTTCTTTACTATGATCTCCATCTCGGCGTTAATGCTGGTACATATCGGCATCTTCTCACCTTTGCGCGGCTGGATCGATGACATGTTCCATGAAAACAATGGTAATGGTCTTGGGATAGACAAGGCTTCATAAAAGAAAAACACGCTCAAATGAGCGTGTTTTTGATTCTAGTTATGGGCGTTCATCCAGTGTGATGGGGATATCGATCTGTTCCTCGCCGCGCAGAACACGCAGCAGCACTGTATCACCGGGGCTTTTGTTGGTGATTAGATATGCCAGCATTTCATCGAAGGTGCGTACTTCTTTTCCGTCAATACCGATGATCAAGTCACCACCCGCAAACAGCGAGGGAAAATCTGTGGGTGTTGTACCCGCTTTGAGACCGGCGCGATCCGCTGGTCCGCCAGGGACGACCAAAGTGACATACGCGCCAGTAAATTGATTTAATCCCAATTCCTTGACCACATCCAAAGTAAGCGTTGGAAAGGAGGAAATTCCAAGATAGGGATAATCGTATTCTCCCTTCTCAATGAGTACAGGTACAACGCGTTTAACGATGTTGACCGAGATCGCAAAACCAATACCAGAATTAACCGGGTCACCGGTATCGTTTTGATTAAATGTGCGAATAGCGCGGTTAACCCCGATCACCTCACCGTTGACGTTAAAAAGCGGACCACCTGAATTGCCGGGGTTGATCGCCGCATCGGTTTGAATGATATCGCCAGCTGTGAAGGCGTTGCCATCTGGGCTGATATGCTCCGAATCAAGCGTGCGCCCAAGTGCTGAAATAATGCCCACGGTCATGGTGCTTTCCAAACCGAACGGGTTGCCAATGGCGATCACGGTCTGCCCTACTTTCAGCAGAGACGAATCACCCATAGGCACAGGTTTGAGTTCCTCAGCGGGTGCATCTACTTTAATGACCGCAAGATCTGAGTCGGTATCCAAACCAATCACATTGCCATATGCCATGAAGCCGGATGTAAAACGAACCTCTACCGTATTGAACCCTTCGACGACATGATAATTCGTAACGATATGCCCCTGCCCATCAAACACAAAACCCGAGCCCTGCCCGGTTTCAGTAAAGATCGCTACCGTGCCCGGGCTAACGTTTTCAAACAAAGTTACCAATACTTCCTGTTGTGCCGCCGGGCTGGCGCTATCCACTTGTTGAACTGGCAACGTGGCAATGGGTTGTGCTTGCGGCTCAACGGCTGGGTCTTCTGAAATTGCCTGGGTAGAAAAGGGCGGCGTCTGGCAGGCAAGCATAGCCCAAACCAAAATCAAGATCGCAAATAAAGTCTTTCGCATTTTTTTCGAACTCCTCTAAAACTTAATACGGGCTGCTTCTTCGATCAGTTCCCGTTGCTTCGACGACAGGTACTTCGGAATTTGCACCTTGAGTTTGACAAACAGATCGCCTTTTACCGCAGCGTCTTTCACGGTAGGCATGCCGCGCCCCGCCAGCCGAAAGATCTGCTCAGGCGCCGTCCCGGCAGGGATGCCCAGCTTAACCTTGCCCGTGGGCGTTTCCACTTCCGCATCGCCGCCAAGAATCAGCGTAAAAACATCCACATTGGATGTCGTGGTCAAGTTGCTTCCATCCCGCTCGAAGCGACCATCCTCTTCGACCTGGATCAGCAGATAAAGATCGCTTCCATCTGGGCCCGCACCTGCCACACGTACCTTTGAGCCAGTCTTCACTCCAGCCGGAATGCGGACGGTCAACTTGCTGCCGTTTGGCTTTTGTACCTGACGACTCGTACCGTCATAGGATTCCTGAAAAGTGATCCCAACTTCTTGCTCATAACCCGGCGAATCTTGCACGAAGGGATTATTACGTCCCTGCGAGCGCATGGCTTCACCAAAGATCATACGGAAGAAATCGGAGAAGTTCCCGCCCGAACCGCCAAACATATCGTCTGCACTGCCACGCTGACCTGCCGCCTGCTGTTGTTGAAACCAGTCATCCCAGCGAAAATCACCTGGTCTGCCACCAGTAGAGCGATAGTTCGAGTAAGCACTGCCAAGCCGGTCGTAGTGCGCGCGTTTTTGATCATCGCTCAATACTTGATAGGCTTCGTTGATTTCCTTAAACTTATCCTCTGCCTTTTTATCGCCGGGGTTCTTATCGGGATGATATTTCATGGCGAGTTTGCGGTACGCCGAGCGGATCTCGTCCGCGCTGGCTTTGCGGTCTACGCCGAGGGTTTTATAGTAGTCCTTATATTCCATGCTCATATTTTCATCCCATCAAGGAGAAGGGTCAAGCACCCAAAGGTTGTACTTACATAACTCTAACCTACGGCTGATTTACGCATTACAAAATACGTAATGCGTAAACACTTAAAAAATTTAATGTTTTCCTATGGCAGAGTCAAAATGATCGGGTCGCCCTTGGTGACGATGACGGTATGCTCAAATTGAGCCGCGATGGTATTGTCTACAGTTTTCAAAGACCAGCCGTCTGACTTTTCGACGACGTGTCCCTGCCCGGTGGTGATGAAAGGCTCAATGGCGAGGACCAAGCCATTGTCTAGTGTGCGGCGATCATCCGGCTTGTGAAAATTGTAAATAGAGGAAGGCTTGTCGTGCAGTTGTCGCCCAATGCCATGCCCGGTCAGGTCAAAAATTGGGTTATAGCCGTTCTTATTGGCTTCCTGTTGAACCGTCTTACCAATGATGTTGAGCAGTTTGCCAGCCCGCACCAAGGTGAGGACTTTATCCAATGTGGCTTTGGTAACATCCAACATTTTTTGATATTCAGGGTTGGGCGTACCTACCACCATCGAAGCGCCAGTGTCACCGAAGTATCCGTTCAATTCAGCAGAGACATCAATATTGATCAGCTCGCCATCTTGAATGACATGCTCGCCAGGAATACCATGCGCGATGACCGGCGCAATACTGATGCAGGTGCCGCCGGGAAAGTTATACATTACACGCGGCGCAGACTTAGCGCCATGTTTCTTTAGAAAGTTTTCTCCAATTTGGTCCAGCTCAAGCGTGGTCATGCCCGGCTTGACACTTTCCATCATCAAATGCATGGCTTGGGCACACACCCTGCCCGCGGCTCTTAAGCCGTTTATATCTTTTTCGTCTGTAGCGATCATTTAGGTTTTGATTCCTTGTTCGATGGTCTCACGATGTTCTTGAAAATGTTCAACAGTATCGCCAAGCACCCACAAAAGAAGCGGGTCAGGGCGGTCTGCGTGGCGCGGTTGGAGCAAGGCTTCGAAGGGTGTCTCTTCCAATTTTTCGATAAGCAAAGCATAAACCCGCTTTAGATGATCCATCACTTCAGTGCGCGGACGGCTTCGATTGCGATTGAACAATAACGGGTTGACCGCTTCCACGCTCCATTCGGGCAGTTCTGATTGCGCAACACCTACAGCATCATAATACGGGCGCTTATCCATGTGGTAACCCATGAGGATGTTCATCCATTCGGTGAGATGGGCAAGGTTATCTTTGGGTGACCAACCGCCTTCATCGGGCTCGGTCATTTGCTCATCGGTCAGCGAATCGGCGAGTTTTATCAGCAAACTCCATTCGTGCTCAATGGCAGACATCAATTCTTCTTTGGTTCCGGGCATCCATTGTTCGGTCATGCTGTTCTCCTATAACGGAATGATTTGACCTTCGACTAATCTTTCTTTTTCAGAGTCTTTTCTCAAAATATACGCCTCACCACGGACGAGGCTGGTCTTGCCTTTTTCACTTTTGACATACGCTCCATCACACAGCATGATGACAGGGTTATCGTAAAAGAAGTGATAATCTGCGAGCCAGTCATCTTTCACAGACTGTCCATGCCCATCCAATGGATAATGCGGCGAAACATTGAACGGAAAAGCGTTCAAGCCCTTGAAAAAAGACGTGCCCACCGCATTCAAATCTTTCGAGGTGAGGATGTTTGGTCCACACAAGATGGCGCCTGCGCTAAACCCAACATAAGGAAAGCCAGACTGAATGCGTTTTTGCAGGAAGGGCATCAATACGCTCGCATGTAAACGATGATTGAGCAAAAAGGTATTCCCACCCGGCACATAGACTACATGCGCATCACGAATGATAGATTCGATGGTCTTTTGGGTCATCAACTCGGTGTTGATCGTTTTCAACTCTGCCAGCCCTTTAAAGGCATCTTCGGTCAACTCCAGCCAGCGTTCGGCATACAAAGAAGCCAATGGCAAATAGGCAATGGTCGGCTCTTCTTTCCCTTCTACATAAGGGCGGCAAGCTTCGACAATATCGTCAATGTCCCTTTCGCCGGGAGATGAAAACAAATGGAGGTTGGATGGCATGATGGGATTGTATCAAACAAAATCGTAGGGATAGGGCTTGCCCCTATCCAACATCAGGATACAACAAAAGGGCGACCGTGAAGGTCGCCCCTACATTATTTAAATTTTTCCAAAATCACCTGCCGCAACTCCACCTGCACAGAGTCCCATGCCTGCTCCGAGTTGACCACAACCCAGCGCTGTGGCTCGGCTTGCACCATTTCTAAATACCCAGCACGGACGCGATTGTAAAACTCAACTTCATGGTCATCCATGCGATTCCATTCGGATGCGTTTTGTTTTTTACGGCGCAGCCCCACTTCCACTTCAAGGTCAAGCAGTATCGTCAAATCTGGAGACAAGCCGCCTGTGGCATATTTAACCAAGGAACGGATTTCATCTAAATTCTGCTGATGACCATAACCTTGATACGCTATGGTCGAGTCATAGTAGCGGTCAGAGAGAACAATTTCACCGTCAGCAAGGCGCGGCTTGATCACCTGCTCCACGATCTGAGCGCGAGCCGCTTGGTAAAGCAGAGTCTCCGTGCGCGGATGCATCTCGGCATTCTTCATATCATGCAGCACATCGCGAATCTGCTCGCTGATGGACGTCCCGCCAGGTTCGCGGGTTGGGAAGACTGTATAGCCCTTCTCGCGCAGAAATTCTACAAGATGGGGAATATGGGAGGTTTTGCCCGAGCCTTCAGGACCTTCAAGAGTAATGAACATGG
>JBDKJK010000196.1:0-2814 GCA_039796675.1 Chloroflexota bacterium | reverse complement strand
CGCCGACACGTTGTTTGATTGTGCGGAAAACGAGACGTCCAATACGACCAAATCCGTTAATACCTATTTTAACTGTCATGATATTTCTCCTTAAAAGGTTTGTTTGTGATTTATTTCACTAAAAACTTATTGTACCGCACGTCTTGATTTAATGCAGTCAATTTGTCTGTGCAATTTTACAACATTATTGTCTTAATGGACCCGTTCGTTCGTCATAAATATCCATAATTACTTGCGCAAGTTTTTGTGAGTCGTGGCGCCAGGGAAAGGCAGCATCGGCAAGGTCGGCGGTGTGCGCCCGATCGTCAGACAGGAATTTTTCATCCACACGTACCCATACCGAGCTCGAGTTCAAGGTTCCTGAAAAGTTATTGTTAGAAAGAATGACATCAAAAATGTCGCTGCCTACATGCTCTTCCAGTGCCCGAATATGATCGTATGTTGTAAAAGAATCTGTTTCGCCTTCTTGTGTGGCAATGTTGCAAACATAGATCTTGAGCGCCTTGCTGGCACGCAGCCCGGCAAGCAGATCGTGTACTAATAGGTTTGGGAGAATGCTCGTATAAAGACTACCGGGTCCTACAACGATTAAGTCTGCTTCAAGCAGGGCTTTGATCACTGGCGGGAACGCAGGAGCAGAATCCGGCTCCAGCCAGACGCGCCGGACGCGCCCAGCCATGGCAGGGATCTTGCTCTCCCCTTCTACACGGACTTCATTGGTGGAATGCGGCAACTCCATGCTGGCAACCAGTTTGACATCATGCAGGGTTGAAGGTAGAACACGCCCGTTTACCGAGAGAACGTGCCCAGACTCTACAACGGCTGTCTCAAAACTTCCTGTAATATCTGCCAATGCGGTGATGAAAAGATTCCCGAACGAATGACCTTCCAGATCCGGCGTGCCGCTAAACCGATATTGGAACAATTGCGTCAACATGGCTTCATCGTTCGAAAGCGCAGCCAGACAGTTGCGAATATCGCCAGGTGGGAGGATGCCAAAAGTCTCACGCAATTTACCCGAAGAGCCGCCATCATCTGCCACGGTGACGACTGCGGTTAGATTCCGTGTGTGAGTTTTCAAACCGCGCAACAAGGTGGCAAGCCCGTGCCCGCCGCCGATGGTAACCATGTGCGGACCGCGATCGCGGCGGCGATACTCTACCAGTGTAGATAAAACATCAGAGTCAGGACGCAGGAACGGGCGGAGAAGTGAGCGGTTAAGTTTGTACATTCCATAAAAAAAGAATGTTAAGCCGATCCCGCCAAAGATGATTGCCCGAAGAAAACGCGGCAGGAAGCGCAGAGAGGCATAGGACAGGATCGTCAATAAAAGCGGGTCGGTGGAATTTGTGCGATAAACATCGATCAAAATAACTGCAAAGCCCAGCCCAAGCAGGGTAATGCCGCACATCATTAGGAACAACCAACGTTTAACCCCCAAGCCAGGGCGCAGCCAACGGGGAATGTCGCGCACAATTTCCAATAGCCGTTCGAATAGATAATCCATGAAAAAGATGATAGCAGGGATAAGACCTTGAGTCAAACTGTCAATGTAATTAGTCTGTGCATTACAATCTTGCCTTGCCAGTTGACAAGTCCTTTTAAATTCGCTAAACTATACGCAAGAGACTATACTACACGCAAGGGCAAATTTATGACTAAAAACTCTAATCCTGCACATATCAGTGCCAAAACGCTGTTACCCGCCGCCATTCACGGTTGGGAAATGTTTCTTTACGATCAGGGGCGTTCGCCCAATACGGTGAAAGCTTTTCTCTCGGATGTGCGCCTGCTCACCCAGTTTGCGGCGCCTGACCAAACCATTGGTGCGGTCACTACAGATGATCTCAACCGCTTCTTTGAGTGGATGGAAAAGGGACGCGGCATTCCATGCAGCCCCAAGACTCTCTCGCGGCGAATCACTTCAGTAAAATCTTTCTTCCGCTGGCTGCATCAAAACGGGACGTTGTCCATTGACCCGGCAGAAAAAGTTCTGCAACGTTCTGCCATCAGTCCGCTTCCACAAGTTCTTACGAACGACGAATATGAAGCCGTATTGTTGGCTGCAGATCGACAACGCCGCAGTAAAAAGCCAGATGCGCGCCCGTACACCCTAGTGGCATTGCTGCTTGGAACGGCGATTAAAAAGAGCGAATGTCTGGGTATTCATATCAATCATATTGAACTCGAAGGCAAAAATGGACCGTATCTTTTCGTCCGCTATGCAAGCCCTGCCAACCGTTATAAGGAACGCAAGATAGAACTGACCGAAGATTGGGTAGCCGCATACCATGAATACATAGCCCAATTCCAACCGGTAGACCAGGCATTCCCTTGGTCGCCACGCCGTTTGGAATACTTGTTGGAAGACATCGGCGAAGAAGCTGGGTTAAGCAAACACCTCTCCTTCGATATGTGCCGTTGGACGTGCGCTTTGCGTGATTATCAAAACGGCATAGAGCCAGATGTCATTCGTCAGAAGCTTGGTGTCTCCAAGATCCAGTGGCGTGAATTATTCATCAAACTAAAACAATTAAATGGCGAATCAAAATAATAAAAATCCCCAACTTTATGTTGGGGATTTTTATTATTTATCATGCAGGTGCTGAACCGAAAAATAAAGAACATCACGAGTAGTTTCTTTCAAACGGTGACGATGCGCCGGGCGAAAACCCGGCACCCAGATGATCTCATCATCAACGCACAATAGAGGCCAATGATCTCGAGCACGTTGGGGTAGTTTCTCATTGACGAAAAAGTCTGACAGTTTTTGTGAATGCCCATCCATTCCCAGAGGAGAAAAGTGATCACCAT
>JBDKJK010000195.1:0-5784 GCA_039796675.1 Chloroflexota bacterium | reverse complement strand
TTGTTCAATGCCACCTTGTTAGGGATGTCTGGGCAGATGACATTTGTAAACTTTGTCCGTCGTACTCCAGGTATGGGACGATTTCTTACATGGCTTGAAACACAATTTTACGCCACCCATGCTCACGATGAAAAATTCAAGGAACAAAATATCTCCTGTGTATTGACGCCCGGTATGGGCAATTTCGGTTTTTGGAATGAAGGTAACTTTGCGCGCGAAGCCCAACGATTGGGGCTGCCCACGTTTGCCGCGATCACCAATTACGATAACATCGTCAACATGGGCTATCGCGGATTCCACCCCACCTGCCTTGCAGTGTGGAGTAAACAAATGGCAGACGAAGCCATGAAACTGCATGGCTACCCGGCAAACAAAATGGAAATCACCGGACCCGTGCAATACGACCGTTTCATGATGCCTTTGCAAAAAAGCCGTGAAGAGTTTCTGCGTTCCCTCAACCTCGACCCGACAAAAAAGACCATTCTCTTTGCTGGCGGAGTCAACATCAATCATTACTTCGATATTTATCGTATCTTCGTGGAGCAGAAGCAAAAGGTTTGGCGTGAGCCGTTCAACTTTATCGTCCGCCCGTATCCGCATCCCAAATTGATGAGTTCGCCCGCATGGACGGTTTTGGAAAATCTCTTCAAGCAGGCAGGCGCATATATTTCCAACCCTGGCTCTATTGATGCCAGCGGAGATAGAACCGCTGAGTTCCGCGTTGACCTTGCCTTCGATGAAGGACCCGATGAGTTGAATTACTTGCTCCGTTACAGTGATGTGATGGTCAACTACTTTTCCACGATCGGTCTTGAAGCCGCCATTTGCGATCTACCTACCATTCACATTGGTTTCGATCCATACACCTTCGGTTTGCGCTTCAGCGTCACAACCGGGTTTCTTCAACGTCAAACGCATAATCGTCGTCCGCTGCGGCTGGCGGCTGCACGTGTGGCAAAAAGCGAAACGGAAATTTTTGCCGCACTCGAAGCCTATCTCAATGACCGTACACTTGATCATGAAGCCCGTCGCATCTATGCTGAGTCTGAATGCGGTGAATTGGACGGAAAATCTGGTGACCGTTTGGTGAACATGATAAAGAGTAGAGCTTAGTATGAGAACCATTCTCCCTCAACGTTCCGGTTACTGGAAGAAGAATTACGTCACCTACCGCCGCCTGTGGCTGGATGCCTGCCTGAATGCATTTGCAGATGAAATGCGCGGTATTGTCCTTGACCTTGGTGGCAAACGCGAAAATAAACGCGGCTCTTTTCAACCGCCTGAACATGAAGCCCAAGCATGGTGGTATCTCAACCTCGATTGGATCACCAAACCAAATATGTTTGCAGATGTCACAGCGACCCCGCTAAAAAATGCAAGCATCGATGGTATTCTTTGTACTGAAGTGTTGGAACATCTCCAAGACCCACAAGCTTGTGTGGATGAAATTCACCGCCTCCTTCGTGACAACGGGCTGGTCTTTGCCTCCACGCCTTTTTTCTACCCGGTACATGCCGACCCTTATGACTTTCAACGTTTCACCGAAGATGGTTTGCGTCATCTTTTTCGTGAGTTCAAATCAGTCGAGGTGTATCGCATGGGCGGTTACTTTGGCGTGCTGGGGTTGATGTGTGAATTGGGCATCCCTGGCGAAGAAGGTAAAACCTTTACCAGCAAATTCACCCGCTGGGCACTGAAATGGCTTTCGCGCTGGTTATGCTCGCTTGACCTGTCTTTTTATGGTAATGAAAACTCAAATCGCCAAAAGTTCACTACGGGCTATTTTCTTAAAGCGATTCGATAAGGACAATTCTCTAATGAAAAAAAACCTTGATGGAAACCGAGTTTTAGAAGATGGACGTTTAGTGTATTACTATAAGTCTGCCAATCAGGAATATTGGGAGGATGTATGGTTTAAGGAAATGACTCCTGAATATTACCAATCCTACTTGGAAGGCAAGCTAGCGTATTTCGACCCAATATTCAAGCGCCATCTTCCTAAAGACGGCTCCATCCTCGAAGCAGGGTGTGGTACAGCACAACTGGTAACTGCTCTGCGGGCAAATCATTACAATTGCTTTGGCTTAGACTATGCCTTCAAAGCCATGCAAAAAGCCAACCAGATGGTTGGCGGGTTGAGACTTGTCTGTGGTGATATTACAGCCCTGGGTCTTGCAAGCGATGCGTTTGATGCGATCATATCCATCGGGGTGGTGGAACACCGTCGGTCTGGTCCCGATGTTTTCCTTCAGGAAATGCGTCGGATATTAAAACCCAATGGCATGCTAATGATCTCCGTTCCTTATTTTAATGACTTGCGCCGTTGGCGTGCCAATCGGGGTGCATACCAGGATGATGTGAATGGATTGGACTTCTATCAATATGCTTTCACGCGCGAAGAGTTTTGTAACATTCTCAAGGCGAACGGATATGAGATTGAGGCAGTTTATTCCTATGCCCACCAAAACTCACTCTCACAGGAATTGCATTGGCTGAAGAAGATACCAGCTTTTCTCAACAAGTTTATTATGCGAATCAGCAAATATATTCCCTATGTCAATTCTGATTGGGGTCATATGTTAATGGTTGCTGCTCGAAAAAAGGCGTAATACGAATCGATGCAATGAAACTGGGCTTACACGATATTTTTTCTGATTATTTCATGGCTGCCAAAAGACAATTTTCTTCGGCAGATCTCTCCATCTTTCATGAATTTGAGCCGCCACCCACTGGGGGCGGACATCAGTTTTTGCGGGCATTTTGGAAACAGGCAGAGGTAAAAGGTTTACGGGTCGAGAATAATCAGATTTCTCGCACGACACGGGCTTGCCTGTTGAATTCGTTTAATTTTCGTGAAAAACGCCTTTCTATCATGCGCCGCAATTCCGTATTGTATGTTCACCGTGTAGATGGTCCCATTGATGTCTATCGTGGGCGGGAAGATGGTGTGGATAAAAATATACATGCCGTCAATTTGAAATTTGCCGATAAGACTATCTTTCAATCGCAATATAGCCTTGAAAAACACCTTTCGCTCGGTATGGAATTCAAACACCCAACAATCATTCTCAACGCGGCTGACCCGGAGATTTTTCACTCACGCGGGCGGGTGGAATTTTCACGAAATCGGAAGACTCGTCTAATCGCTTCAAGCTGGTCTGATAATGTCAACAAAGGCGCAACGGTGTATCAGTGGCTGGATGAGCATTTGGATTGGGAACGCTTCGAAATGACTTTTGTTGGGCGCAGCCCGGTGACCTTCAAGAATATCAGTATGCTTCCGGCGGTGGACTCATACCGAATGGCTGAATTGTTCGGCGAGCATGATATTTACATCACTGCCAGTAAAAATGACCCATGTTCAAATTCATTAATCGAGGCATTGACCTGCGGACTTCCTGTGGTTTATTTGCAGAGTGGCGGTCACCCTGAGATCGTGAAGCAGGCTGGAGCGGGGTTTGAAGCGGCGGAGCAGATTCCAGAATTGCTGGAGCATCTCTTCGGTCAGTATGAAGCCTTTCAAGCGCGCATCTCAGTTCCTTCCATACAAGAGGTGAGTGAACAATATTTGAAAGTGTTGGAATTGATCGCATGAAGATGTTGACCCAGAACATTGGTAAAAATATTATTAAGGCGGCTTCTTGGAATTGGAAACCGTATTCGCGTTTGATTCTGTATGGGGATGATTCGGGCTGGGTGTTGGATTGGGAAATGCGCGAGTTGAAAACTATTTGTGACTCGCTTGGTGTGCAGGTGATAAAACCGGTCTGGAAACATGCCCGGCAGCCGCAATCGGTTTTTTATTCGAATCAGTTTTTTCTCCAAAACGAACAATGGCTAGACCTATTGCCTCACCGTATTGGGCTTGCTTATTTTCATGGCTTGCCGGGCACCGGGAATGATGGGTTTGACCGTGTATATGCAGGGCTGAAAAAGCACCATGAAAAATTATCGCGCATTCAAGTCTCACATACTGAAATGCGCGATGTGATCTTGCAAACAGGAATCGACCCTTCTAAAGTATTTTTGATTCCCATTGGTATTAATACATCCTATTTTCCATTTCGTACTGATGCGATGAAACAAAATGCGCGGATCGAACTGGGAGTTCCTCGATCTGCGTTTGTGGTCGGCTCTTTTCAAAAAGACGGCGTAGGCTGGGAGGATGGTCTTGAACCAAAGAATGAAAAGGGTCCTGATGTATTTGTTGAGACTATGAGACTTTTGAAGAAGGATATCCCTGAATTGTTCGTGATGCTTTCTGGCCCGGCGCGTGGATATGTTAAGGAAGGTTTGGAGGAAGCCGATATTCCATACCTGCATATTTACCTTCAATCCTATCCTGAGATCGCAAAATTATTTCAGGCAATTGATCTCTATGTTGTGGCGTCGCGTCAGGAAGGTGGACCAAAAGCGATTTTGGAAAGTATGGCAAGCGGTGTTCCGCTTGTTACAACTCGTGTAGGTCAGGCAATGGATCTGGTGAAGCATGGCGAAAATGCTTTTATGACCGGAGTGGAGGATGTGGACGCACTCGCTTCATACGCCCTTCAGGTGTATCGTTCATCCCAGGCTGATCTTCAGCCGATGCTAATTGCCGGGCGCAAGACCGCCGAAGCCAATAGTTATGAAAACCAGACCCCATTGTGGGCTGAGTTTATGAAAGGATTTGTTGAGTGATGAGACGAGTTTTTGAAAAAATAGCATACTATCTTTTACCTCGTAAGATACGCCGGGCAATTATCAAACTTTTCATGGGTGCCGAAAATTCGGCGGAACCGCGTGAAGCCATCCGCTGGTTATTAGGAATCTATGACCTGGTAAATCTTGAAATTGATTCTCAAAGCAAACGTTGGGGTGGAGGCGTTCATATTAAGCATGAACTGATGGATGGTATCCATTCGTTTTTCTATGATCGGGTCGAGAAGGGGTCCAGAGTGTTGGACCTTGGCTGTGGGTATGGCGCATTAGCCCATGCGATTGCTGAGCATTCAGATGCGCAAGTATTGGCGATTGATATGGATGCAAAACAAGTGCATTTTGGTGAGAAACGGTTTGCCCATCCTAATATTCGATTTGTGATTGGCAACGTATTTACGGATATTCCAGAAAACGGATCTTTCGACGTGATCGTTCTCTCTAGCGTGCTGGAACACTTGAAAAACCGCCCTGAATTCTTAAAAGACCTGACGGCGCGTTTTACACCCAAGAAATTCTTAATTCGCGTCCCTACTTTTGAACGGCATTTTGTAGCCGCCCTAAAACGAGAACTTGGCTTGTACCCTTATGTTGATCATACGCACGAACTCGAATATTCAAAAGACATTTTTTACGATGAAATGAAACAAGCTGGTTTGGAAGTCAAACACTTTGAGATCCGCTGGGCAGATATTTGGGCAGAGTGCGTTCCTGCAAAATAAGATGCTGAAGAAATGGCTCAACTCTCTAAAGCGAACCTTCCCGAAGTTTTTTCGGGTTGTGTTTGCTTTGCGTGATTGGGCAAAGAACATTCCGGCACGCCTAAAACTTTTTGCGTTTCAAAGATCAGAAATTGGGCTTGTAGTTGCTTATCTCAGTGAGCATTTTCCGAACCCGCCTGTTTCACGCAGCGAGTTTGCTCATGGCGGCGCCATTAAGCTAACGTATCTTTCTGAGAATATTCCTCACCATTTTCCTTCTGCAAACCTGCTCTATGCCGTTAGCAGTGTGGCGCACCCTTTGCAGATTGAGATTCTCGCACAGGCAAAACGTAAAGGGTTGAAAATTGTCGTCAATCAAAACGGC
>JBDKJK010000194.1:0-2968 GCA_039796675.1 Chloroflexota bacterium | reverse complement strand
ACGATCATGCTGCTGAGTTTGGCTTTGAGTTCGTACAGGTCGTGTGCCAGCATCCATTCGGGCAGATCCAGTTTGCCGATGAAGAGTTCGTATAAACTGACAGAGAAGATCAGAATGGTGGTGGCGATGAGAAAAATATCGATCAGTTCGATCAACTCGATGGTGATGGCTGCATCTTTGCCGAGAGTTTGAATCATTAACAGCGAGGTTGTCACTGTTTTGATGGTGCCCCAGGCAAAGGCGGCGAAAGAAGCGGCTAAAAGGGAGATAATGCCAATTAAGGTGAGGTAGCGCGAGCGTTCGAGTAAAAATTTCATTTGTAATTCCTCCAAAAATATCACTAAAACGAAGATGTTGCAGACCTGTCTTGCATCTGCAACATCTTTGTTTATTCTTCGTGCATTTGGCGATGCAGTGCCCTCAGGTTGCGCCTGTGTAGGGTTTCTGCCAGCCCGCCGAGGTACACGCGGCTTTTTCCGCAATCTTCGATGGTGATCTCTTCGAGATACTCATCCATGTTCTTGCGTTTGCCGCCCGCCTTGACGGCTTTCTTGATGTTGTTGAGGTAATTGACGTTTTCACGTACTGCCGCATCGATTTCGCCGCGTAGGATGATATCGCCGTGACCCTGAATGATATTCTCCAGCCCCATCTTGCCGACCTTCTTGATTGAGGCGAGCATGTCGTCGGCATCGCCATCTACAATGAAGGGCAGGGGCATGAAGGCGTCGCCTGCAAAGAGTACGCGGTCTTCTTCCACGAGCACTGAAATACCATCGTCACTATGCCCGGGCGAGGTGGAGATGATGAGGTTTTTTTTGCCGACTCGCAGGGTCATCTCGCCTGTTTCAAAGGTCAGATGAGGCGGCACGATCTTCACCTGACGCAGGTTTGGATTCTGCTTTTGAGCATTCTCCAAGGAGGCAGCGCCGTCTTCTACCAAATACTGGCGGCACTTGGAATGACCGATCACCACCGCGCCAGGGAAGAAGCAGTTGCCCCAACAATGGTCGGCGTGGTAATGGGTATTGATGACGTAGCGTACCTGCACACCCAACTCGTGCTCAACGAACTCGCGCATGGAGAGGGTCTCTTCGGGCAGGGCGAGGGTATCGATGACCACTGCCCATTGCGGACCAATGATGACACCCGCCGTGACTTGTGCATACACTTCGCTTTGGAACCAAAATACGTTTTCTGAAACTCGTTCTCGGTGCATAGTTTTGCCTTCTAACCGACTTTCGCGAGCCCATTTTCCCTGTACTAGGGGCGAAATCGATTTAATTTAATCTCGATTGTTAATAGCACACTATTTCAAAAATTTCAAGATGTATAGACAAATTCGTAAAGGGAAGGCAAAAAACATGACCCACCCCAAATTTAAAGATTTGAGGGTGAGTTAGTTTTAAGAACAAAAAGAGAGGCAGATATACGCAGATGAACGCTGATTTTTGCTTTTATCAGCGTCAATCAGCGTTCATCTGCCTCCCCAATTAAATTGAGTATGTTACTAAATGTGTATCGGGCTTCCGTCCGCGCCGTGAGCCGCTTCCATGATGGCTTCGGAGAGGGTGGGGTGAGCATGCACGTTGCGGGCGATCTCGTGAGGGGTCAACTCCATCATGCGCGCGAGGGTTAACTCGGGCAGGAGTTCGGTCACTTCGGGTCCGATCATATGTGCGCCGAGAATTTCACCATATTTCGCATCCATCACGATCTTTACGAAGCCCATATAATCGCCCATGCCCAGCGCCTTGCCGTTCGGCTGGAAGGGGAAGCGCCCGATCTTAATGTCGTATCCGCGTTCTTTTGCCTGCGCTTCGGTGAGACCGAACGAAGCAACCTGCGGATAGGAATACGTGGCACGCGGCATCATTTCGTACTCGAGGGTCACGGTTTCATGTCCGCCGATGTGTTCGGCAGCCACAATGCCCATCGCCGAGCCGACGTGTGCCAGCATCAATTTGCCGGTCACATCGCCAACTGCCCAAATGCCGGGCACATTCGTCTGCATCTTTTCATTGACTTCGACGAATCCGCGCTCGCTGATCTTCACGCCCACTTCTTCGAGCCCGAGCCCTTTGGAATTGGGACGGAACCCGATCGCAACCAACGCCTGGTCTGCTTCAAGGACCGTTTCTTTTCCTTCCGCCGACACCTTAACCTTCACGCCGGTCTTGGTCGCTTCCACAGACTCGACCTTGTGCCCGGTCAGAATCTTGATACCGCGTTTCTTGTATTCCTTTTCGAGTTCCTTCGAAACTTCCTCATCTTCAAGCGGAATAATACGTGGCAGCATCTCAACGATGGTCACATCCACGCCATAGGCATTCCAGATCGTGGAGAATTCCGCGCCGATTGCGCCAGAGCCGATGACCACTACAGACTTGGGTAATTTTTCTTGAAGGATGGCTTCCCAGTAGGTGACGACCTTCTCGCCGTCCACTTTCCATACGGGCGGAACCATGGCACTTGCACCCGTGGCGACGATAAAATTCTTCGCCTTGAGCTCAGTTACTTTGCCGTCTTTGTCGGTTACATTGAGCGTGTCTTTCGTTTTGAATTTGCCTTCGCCCATGAACACGGCGATGTTGTTCTTCTTCATCAAGAACCCAACGCCCTTGGTGAGGCGGTCTGAGTTCTGGCGTGAGCGCTTGACCGCCACACCATAATCCAGTTTGAGGTTTTCGAAGGTGAAGCCAAAGTCTTTGCCGCGTTCGCGCAGGGTGTGAGCCACTTCCGCGTTCTTGAGCAGGGACTTGGAAGGGATACAACCAACGTTCAAACATACGCCGCCCATCCATTGCTTGTCTACGATCGCTACTTTTTGTTTCAATTGCGCAGCACGGATCGCAGCCACGTAGCCTGCAGGTCCTGCGCCGATCACAACCACGTCAAAGTTTTCTGCCATGAGAAATACTCTCCTAAATGTAAAAAGGTTAAGGGTGATTATACCCTTAACCTTTTT
>JBDKJK010000193.1:0-3640 GCA_039796675.1 Chloroflexota bacterium | reverse complement strand
GATCTCAAGGATTTCGGGTTCATCATCGACAAGCAGGATTTTTTTGGACATAGTTTAATTATAAGACCATGGACGACCGACGATAGACCATGGTCAATCGTCTATGGTCTATCGTCCTATTCATACCTCAACGCCACCATCGGGTGCAGGTTTGCGGCGCGGAAGGCGGGATACAACCCGAAGAAGACGCCGATAATAAGAGCAAAGAAGAATGCAAGCAGAATCGAATTGGCTGTAATGACGGAGGAGATCAATCCGCTTACGCTGAAGGCTAAAGCGATGCCTACGCCGAGTAAAATTCCAACCACACCGCCCAGTAAACTCAAGGTGACCGTTTCGATCAGAAACTGAGTCAGAATTTGATTCTTGGTTGCGCCTACCGCTTTGCGCAGACCGATCTCTTTCGTGCGTTCAGTGACTGACACCAACATGATGTTCATAATGCCAATGCCGCCCACCAGCAGGGAGATACCCGCAATCGCACCGAGAAAGACCGTCAGAGTTTGGGTGACCGTGTTGAGAGTTTCCAAGGTGTCAGACTGACTCATCACATTGAAATCCAGTTCGTCGGTCGGTTTGAGTTCATGCGAACGGCGGATCAAGTACTCCGCTGTAGCAGAGACCGTGTCCATATCATCTTCATTCGTCACCGAGATCAAGATGTTGTTGACTGTCTTCTTGCCATTGTACATGGCATTTTCACCGAATAATTTGTTATAACCTGTTTCAAGCGGGATAAAAATATTTTCGTCTGGTGAACCGATTGAAGAGCCTTTGCCTTCGAGGATGCCAATCACCTGAAACTTCAGTCCATTGATCGAAATCGTCTTCCCAACTGGGGAAAGCTCGCCAAACAAATCTTCTGCTACCGAAGCGCCCAAGACTGCCACCCGGCTTTGTGACTTGTTGTCGGCATCGCTGATAAAACGTCCGTCAGTCACCGTAAATGAGCGGACGTCCTTATGCGCTTCCACCACACCCACGGTCGGTGCGCTGAAACTCTCGTTGCCAAATTTGACCGTGTAATTGGCTTGATAGACCGGCACAATATTACTCACATTAGTGGTTAGCGCACGTTCCAACAGTTGATAATCTTCATAGTACATGTAACTTGCCTGTTGCGAACCACCCAGAGCAGCGGGTCCCGCTTGCATTCTGCCCGGTGAAATGGTCAACAGATTCGAGCCGCCGCTTTGAATGGAACTGGTAATGCTGGCGGTTGCGCCTTCACCGATAGAGAGCAATGCCACAACCGTAGCCACACCGATCACAATTCCAAGGATGGTGAGCACCGAACGCATTTTGTTTGCCCGCAAAGCACGCAGGGCGATTTTTAGGTTTTCTGAAAATAACATGTTCGTTCTCCGTTTCCGTCATTGCGAGGGCGATGCTTTTTCGCCCGAAGCAATCTAAGAATGAGCCAGGGATTGCTTCGTCGCAAAGAGCAAGAGCGCTCCTCGCAATGACGGGTGTATACTTAGGGGCAGGGAAACCTCGCCCCTACGCTTCGATCCTCGGCGCACCCGCCTTGATGGGGTTTGGGTTGACTTCATCCGAAACGATCTTGCCATCTGAAATCTTGATAATGCGGTCAGTATGGCATGCCACATGCGCATCATGCGTCACCAGGATCACCGTCTGCCCGTTTTCGCGGTGCAGGCTTTGGAACAAGTCCATAATCTCTACGCCGGTCTTGCTATCTAATGCGCCAGTGGGTTCGTCTGCCAATAAAATTGCGGGTTCATTCACAATGGCGCGTGCAATTGCCACGCGTTGTTGTTGCCCGCCCGAGAGTTCGTTCGGCGCGTGATGAGTGCGCTTGCCCAACCCCACACGTTCCAAGGCTTTCATGGCGCGTTCATCGCGTTCTTTGCCTGAAATGCCTGCATAGGTCAGCGGCAGTTTTACATTTTCCAAAGCGCTGGTGCGTGCCAGCAAATTGAACTGCTGAAAGACAAAACCAATCTTTCGTCCGCGCACCTCGGCGAGACGGGTTTCATCCATGTTTTCCACTGCCACATCATCGATGGTGTAACGTCCGCTCGAAGGCACATCCAAACAACCGATGATGGACATGAGCGTACTTTTACCCGAGCCGCTCGGACCCATAATCGCGACCATCTCACCTTTTTCAATTGTGAAGTCCACACCATCCAACGCACGCACTTCGTTGTCACCCATCTGGTAGACCTTGGTCAACTCTTCAACATGGATCATTGATTGCCTCCAAATGGATTCGGTGCTTCAAAGCTGCTCTCGCGAGCCGTGGTCACTACATCGCCTTCGCTCAAGTCACCCGTCACCGCCACCATCTCACCGATGATCGCGCCGCCGGTCACATCCACGCGCACGGTTTCTTCGCCGCGCATCACCCACACGAACTCCCCTTGCGAGTCATTTTGAATAGCCGTAATAGGCACCGCCAAGGTGGCTGTCTCACCGCCAATTTGAATGACGAGATTCATGGTCGAGCCGAGCGGCAGGAAAATGCCAGCTTCCGGTTTATCTAGATCAATCCGTACAGCATATTTGACAAGCCCCGAAACCACTTCACCCACCGGATTGATGGATATCACCACGCCAGTAAATGTGACGCCGGGCAGCGCATCCGACTCCGCCGTTACCTGATTGCCCACCTGAACCTTGGCAATGTCTGATTCATCCACCTGCGCATCGACGTATAGATTCTCCAAATTGGCGATGTTAACCGAAAGCTCACCCGTACTGACAACTTCGCCCGCAATTTGATCTACTGAAAGCACCTGCCCATCGAACGGAGCGATAATACTCATGGTGTTAACGGTTGCTTGTGACGCATCCACTTTAGCTTGCGCAGCAATCACATCCTGTGATTGGTCGCCTGCCAGCAAACGATCATATTCGCGCTGGGCATCTTCGTATTTGGCTTTTTTCAAGGCAAGGTCATTCTCTGCTTCAATGATCCAATCTTCAGGGGCGGGTCCACGGAAGGTTTCGGTGTCATAGTCATACTTCCAACCATTTCCCTGTTTTACCAACTTGGCAAGATATTTGGTCTGCGGAATCCGTTGATTGGTCTGGAGATATAAAAGGTAGTCGTCCGCTTCTTCAAAGTCTTCCTTGGCATCCTTCAGGTCAATGGCAGCTTGTGCCAGGTCTGTGCCGGAGTTGAGCAATGTATCTAAATTCTCTTGCGCAGTGATCAAGTCCGCTTGCGCTGAAACAATGCTGGAAGAAGTGCTGGTTGGGTCGAGAGTGAGCAAGATATCGCCCGCTTTTACAAAATCACCCGGCTGAACGTTCACAATGGCAACCGTGCCGCTGGTCTTCCAGTTCAGGCTGGCAAACGGTTCGGCTGCCAAGCTGCCGGTCGAGTCGACGGTTTCTGTCAGCGTGAGAGAAACTACCTGGGCAGTTTCCGCTGCGGCTGAGTCTGAGGCGTTTGCGTTTCCGGTCAAGGTACCGATAAGCAAGGTGATTACCACGAGAGCGCCTGCGGCAATCCACCAGAATTTTTTGTTTTTGATCCAGTTCGACATTTGATTTCTCCTTTTTGATTGTTGATAGGATACTTTTCAAATGTGCAGAATTTGTGCAGACTGGGTGGACGATTATGGAGGGTTCTTGTGTACAATTGGGTCATGAAATACGAAACCCTCCC
>JBDKJK010000192.1:0-7213 GCA_039796675.1 Chloroflexota bacterium | reverse complement strand
ACCCAGGTCAGCGCACTCCAGCCAAGAATGGAAACGATGGTTTGCAAAATGACGATGCCATCAAAGCCTTCCTGAAAGACGCGCCTCGAGGTTTCTAATGAACCATTTACCAGAATTTCATATCCTGAATCAGGTTCAAAAATTTTATAGATCAAATTGGTCGTTAACAAGCGTCTGCCGGTCATCATGTCTGCAGAAAATAGCGGAACTTGTGACCCTTCCACGAAGGTGATCGTGTCGTTGCCCGCGATCGAAAGTGACAAGTCTCCGTACACTGAAAGGCGAAACGCACCCCAGAGGAGTAGGATAACCAAAACCAAATAGTTGCCAAAATTTGGCGAAGGTTTTATAGATGCAATGCGGCTGAGCATGTTATTCCCCGGGCAATGCAGCAGCTATCTTTTGGATCTGGTCGTTTGTCAACTTACGGTTCTTTGCTTCTTCACGCATAAACCCTTTCAACTGTTTTAGCTTTATTGCAGGGATGGGCGAATCGCCCGCCTCCAACTCGACCTGGTCATGCGTGAACACCAACAGGGGTTTTACCTCAGGGATGGTTTCATCTGCCATCTTTTGGGCAAGGTATTTTCTTGCAGCCGCTACTTCACTATCCGCTTCGAGATCTGGGCGCCCAATACCTTCCTGACCAAATAGGCGCATGTACGATTGCATGAACCCGCCGCCTTTGATCTTCCAGCGGTTCTTTTCGAAAGAAACAGTTCCGCCTTGGTGAAAGGGCAAAATTACCCACACGCCAGCTGGTCCTACCAAAAGATGCGAGACCGGGGTCATATAATGATAGAGATGGAACTCACTGTGTAAGCCCTTCATGCCTGCATCTAGTTTTTCATCGCGGCGCGGAGAACGCCCCCAGCGGTTGCCCATGTACATGCCTACTTGAGTCAAAATAAAACCGACCACCAAACAGACTAGTGAATAGGTGAACCATTCCGGCTTTGTAAAGGAGATATACATGCCAATACCGAGAACTGCCAGCGCCCCAAGGCTGACCCAATTGCCGATTTTTCCGTTCCGTTGAATAAGTTTTTCGTTTTTAATGATCTTCATGTTATTTCTTTAAACTCTCTTCGATGGCTTGTTTCATGGCGTCCAGCACTTTAACATCCACAGCTTCTTTGGCAACTCGCACGGCGTTCTTCATGGCAAAAGCGTCTGAGCGCCCATGCCCAATGAAAACAAGCCCATTCACGCCCAGCATGGGGGCGGCTCCCTGCTCGCCGGGGTCTAGCAGTTTCTTGATTGCGCCTAGGGCAGGCTTTACCAGCAGACCGCCAATCTTGGTTTGCAGATTTCCGTTTTTGATCAGGGCGCGAATCGTATCAACGATCAGTTTGGCAACCGCCTCAGAAGTTTTCAGCATTACATTTCCAGTAAAGCCATCGGTTACTGCCACATCCACTGCGCCGCCTATGACTTCTTTGCCTTCGACATTGCCGAAATAATTCAAGTTGGAACCTTTAAAAAGGGGCGTGGCACCTTTCACCAATTCATTGCCCTTGCCTTCTTCTTCACCATTTGAAACCAACCCAACTTTAGGGTTCTTAACACCGCGTACTTTCTCGGCATAGATGCTGCCAAGAATACCGAACTGAATCAGATTCTCTGGCGTGCAATCGGGGTTGGCGCCAATATCGAGCACCACACAGGTTCCCGTCGCTGTTGGGAAGATGGGTGCTAGGGCAGGGCGATCTACCCCGCGGATGCGTCCGAGGCGAAAGAGGGCAGAGACCATGCCTGCTCCGGTGTTTCCAGCTGTCACGAAGGCATCTGCTTCGCCGCGCTTGACCATATCCATACCAACTGCCATTGAATTTTGCGAATCCTTAGCGCGCGCTTTCAAGACGAGCGCCTCGCCTTTGTCTTCCATGGTCAACATTTCTGGCGCATGTACCACACGAATATTCAACCCTTGCGTATCCTGTTTCTCAAGCACGGGTTTGATTTTTGCCTCATCTCCAACTAAAATGATCTCTACGCCATATTCTCGTGCCGCCATGACAGAACCTACAATATCCGGCACGGGATGTTCGTCACTTCCCATTGCGTCTACTACGATACGAGCCATGAAAAATCTCCTATTTTAATTTGCTTGACAAGAAAAGTAACACGATTATAATACTGCCTGCTTACGCGCTGGTGCTGGAATTGGCAGACAGGCACGCTTGAGGTGCGTGTGTCGTAAGACGTGGAGGTTCAAGTCCTCTCCAGCGCATACGAACTCCCGAAAGGGAGTTCGTTTACTTTTAATTGGGGAGCGAGAAAAAGAAGGCAATCCCTTTACCCATCCCCTGCAATTCGACCCAAATGTAGCCGCTTTGGTAGTCGATAATGCTTTTACAAGTGCCAACCTGATTTTTTGGTGTTGCCGCGTATGCCAGCTTTCAGCGGGTTTATGTGCCTTCAATGATCAAGCTACAGCATGTTACTGCGCCTTCTGCCTTGGCTAATTCGCTAAGGTCCACAGGGACGATGCTGTAGCCTTTTTCTTCGAGCCGTTTGCGGGTTTTGGGGAAGGTCGTTGGGTAGATGATCTTGCCACAGACGGGCAAACAGTTTGCGGCGAAGGGTTCTGAGGCGTCGATTTCGATCAAGTTAAAGCCAGAGAAGTTGGATGGGTCCACCCAGTTTGAGTTAATCAGCAGGGTTTGGTCATCTACCCGGGTGACAGCGGTCTTCAGGTGCAGGCAGTCGGTCATCTCTACGCCTTGAACGGTATATCCAAATGGGGCAAGCAGGGTATTCAATTGTGAGACGGCTTCTGGGTTGCTGCGAGTGGAAAGCCCAATGAAAATCTTTTTGCCAATCACGAGCACATCGCCACCATCTACACTGGCAGGTTCGCTGACACGAATAAGAGGTCTGAAAGGTGACAGGGCGGGGATGATACTTTCTACTTCGGGCTTGCGCGAATCGGCGCCTGGGCGGGTAATGACAGCCGCCTCTGGCAGGATGAAGGCTGTATCTTCGACAAAAACAGAATCGGGCAGGTTTGGCTCTTCAGGAAGCTCTACCACCTGGCAGCCCAACTCTATCAGGGCATGCAGGTAGGCATCGTGTTGAGTGCGAGCGATATTCATATCGATGGGAGTACGCTCGATGTGGGTGATCTCGCACTCATTAAAACGTGGGCTGATACGGCGTGTGATTGCGTAGGTCATAATGATTTTTTACCGGTCGAAAGATCTTAATGCAGATTGTAAGTTTTCATACATGGGTACGGAGCGTAGAAACCCAGTCACTGAGAGGGCATGACACACCTGTTGTGGAGCGCTGCATAATTTCATATGCGTGGATTCTAAACCTGCTTCTGAAGCAGAGAAAAGTTTGTATATTTTTTGCAGGGCGCGAATACCAGCGCTTGTTAACATGGAAAGGTCTTCCATATCGATGACAAGGTGCCGGGCTCCGTTCGTGTGTGCGTCCTGAGCTGCAATGAGCAGTTTGTTTTCACTTTGTGCTTCCAGCCAACCCTGAAGGTAGAAGATGGTGATGGGCGCTTTATCTTGCTGTTGGATGTGTTCTGCCTTGAGTTTAAACTCTGAGTTTGCCATTGATGTGCGTTTATTGTTCGCCTGAACGGTAACGGTCGATCAGAGCTTTGGTGCGAGGGTCTTTGGGGTCATTAAACAAATCTTCAGGCGTTGCGTCTTCGATCAATTCGCCTTCTGCCATCACGATTACCCGATCTGCCACTTCGCGGGCAAAGCCCATTTCATGTGTGACGACGATCATGGTCATCCCTTCGTTGGCGACCTTTTTCATGACGTTTAGCACTTCACCAATGAGTTCAGGGTCTAGCGCAGAAGTGGGCTCATCGAAGAGCATGACACGCGGTTCCATTGTCAGGGCGCGTGCGATGGCAATCCGTTGTTTTTGCCCACCGGAAAGACGCAAGGGATATTCATTTTTCTTAAATAACATCCCAACACTATCCAGGTTTTGTTCTGCAAGCGCAATCGCTTTGTTTTTGTCCATGCCTTTGACGGTGACTGGACCTTCGATGACATTTTCGAGAACGGTCATGTGCGGGAACAAATTGAATTCCTGAAAGACCATGCCGGTCTTTAAACGGACATCATGCACGAGTTGATTGCGTTCCTTGCCTTTGGATTCAGCGGGCACATGAACTCCATCCACTTCGATACTGCCATGTGAGGGTTCTTCGAGAAAGTTAATACAGCGAAGTAAAGTACTTTTCCCTGAACCGCTGCGCCCAATCAGACAAAGTACCTGACGTTCTGGAACTTCGAGACTGATATTTTTTAGGACGTGCAGCCGCCCAAAATATTTATCTAAATTAGAAATTTTTACAATAGGCAGGGACATTAGCGGTCTCCCTTGGAGAGGCGGGCTTCCAACTTGCCCTGGAAATAGGTAAGGATCAAAGTCAACCCCCAATAGAACATGGCAGCCATGATGAGGGCTTCGAGGTTGTTAAATTCGGCGCGACCGACCTTGGTGGCGCGCCACATTAATTCATGAACGAAACCTGTGGCAGAGACAAGCGCCGAGTCTTTTGTCATGGAGATAAAGTCATTGCCCATGGGTGGGATGGCAAACCGTAACGCCTGAGGCAAGACCACACGCCTCATTGTCTGACCGGGAGTCATTCCCAATGCCATAGCGGCTTCACGCTGACCTTTGCTAACCGAACTCAACCCGGCACGAAAGGTTTCCGACATGTATGCGCCGTAATTTAATCCCAATGCCAGTACGCCTGCAACAATGCCAGAAAGAACAATGCCCAACTGCGGCAGAGCGAGGAAGAAGAAAAATATTTGCAGATACAACGGCGTACCGCGAATAAGGGAAACGTAAAAAGTGCTGATCGCATAAATCGGCGGGAACTTTGACAACCTGCCCAGCGCTGCCAGCAATGCGAGGATCATTGCGAAGAGGATCGAGAGAACAGAGATCAATAGAGTCTGCCCAAGCCCTTGTGCAATGAAGCCGATTTTTTCGGAGATAAATTCTGTATCCAGTTGAATGGTCTCGTAGCGGAAAGCCCCCAGCTCGATCACCTGGCCGCTAAAGAGAAAGATCAGAATTAAAAAGAGAATCCCCCATGAGATACCAACTTGCATACGAAATGAGCGTTCCTTGCGAAGTTGTGCCTGATATAAAAGTTCCGCCTGTGAGCCGGGCACAATATCTTGATTGGCAATGCTAGCCATCTTTACCTCCATGCGTGGAGTTGAAATAAAAAGGGAAGCGGCGTGAACCGCTTCCCTTCATTGTAAACTGATTCTTACTGATTCGGCGCAGCGGTTAGATCGATCTCGAACCACTTGTTGGAGAGGTCAGAGAGGCGTCCATCGCTGTGCATGGCGGTGAAGAGTTCGTCCACCTTGGCGCGCAGGGAGGTGGTATCAAGGGTGGAGCCTTTGTCGAAGGCGGCGGCGAGGTCTTCAGAGAAGACGGCGCCATCCAACTTGATGACGGGCATGCCTTCGGCGAGGTTGGCGTCCACAACGGTTTCGGAAGTGACATAACCAACAAAGTCAGTACGACCCGCAGCAATTGCCTGGGCACATTCCTGATCTGTTTCGAGCGGAACCACGGTCACATCCGCAGGAACCGCAGCGTAGATGGAGGCTTCGGGCAAGCCGAGCCCAGCCGTATCGCCATTGAGCCAGGCTTCGTAGGTAGTGGCGGCGCCAGCACAAACTGCCTGACCAGAGAGACCATCCAATGAGGTGATGCCAGAATCAGCAGCAACTGCCACAACCGCGGGGGTGTAGTAGTAGGGCACGCTGAAGTCGAGCACTTCTTGGCGGGAGGTGGTGACGGTCATGGAGCCAACGCTTACATCCCATTTGTCTGCCCAGGAACCGGCAGTGATCGCATCCCAGGAGGGGGTGGCGAAACAGGTTTCAACGCCGAGCGCATCGCCGATGGCAATGGCAACATCCACATCGAAGCCCTGCATTTCGGCAGTGGTGAGGGCATCGCTGGGGCATTTGGTGTCAGAAGGGCGAGCACCATCGGTGTTCAAGAAGGATTGGGGGGCATAGTTCGGGTCAGTTGAAACGAGGATGTATCCACGTTCTTCAATGGCTCCGAGCAAGTCTGAAGCGGAAGAACCGCTTCCGCCACCACACGCTGTTAGGACGAGAGATAACATAACGAGCAGGCTGGCAAGTGTAAAGATTTTCTTCATTTTCTCCTCCGAGAGAAACAAAAGGATTGGCAACTTTATTGTTGCCACGGGTTGATTGCCAACCCGCAGGTTAAGCATAGACTATTTTTTTCAAATCCGCAAGGAAATTGGGTTATTAAATTTCAAATGGTAAAATGAACCATTCAATTTGACGGAGGCATATAAGATAATGACTGCTATATTTCCAAGCGAAGAATGGTTGAAGGGGTTGGAAGCAAAGTTAAATTCAGATGCTAAGTATGCAGAGATCGCAAAGACATGGGAGGGAGACTTGTTTTTTTTCATTGAACCAGAAGGAAATCTAAAAGAACGGCTCACTTTCTACTTGGATTTGCATCATGGTACCTGCCGCAAGATCGAATACAACCCTGACCCGGCTGGTTACCCCAAACCTGCTTTTACCTTAACATCTTCATACAACAACATTACCGATGTGTTGACAGGCAAACTTAATCCCATGACTGCCATGATGACCATGAAATTAAAGGTCAATGGTAGTATGGCATACATGATGCGTAATGTACCCACTGTATTAGATTTCGTCCGTTGTGCGCAGGAAGTGACGAAGGAAGTTCTATAACGTTTTTATGCTGCCTATCTTAAAACTTAACCTTACTACCAACACCACCGAAGAATTCATCATCCCAAAAGATTGGGAGCGAGATTTTCTTGGCGGCGCGTCACTGGCGGCGCGTTTGCTTTATTCAACTCTCACCAAAGAGCTCGACCCGCTTTCGCCCGAGTCGCCTTTGCTTTTTATTAACGGGCCGCTTTCAGGCACCAATGGACCAACCACCGGGCGCTTTGTCATTTGTGGGAAAGGTCCTGCTACAGGGTTATGGGCTGAGTCTCATATTGGTGGCTTTTGGGGACCTGAGCTGCGTAAAGCTGGATATGATGGTTTGTGGATTTACGGAAAGGCTCCAGCGTGGTCTTATATTTGGATTCAGGATGGCAGGCTTGAGGTCCGTACGGCGGCGCATTTGATGGGCAAAGATGTGTATGAGACCCAGGAATTAGTCAAAGCTGAAG
>JBDKJK010000191.1:0-4049 GCA_039796675.1 Chloroflexota bacterium | reverse complement strand
TACTTATTTCAGCTCTTTCCGTGTTTTCCGAGACAATCCATGTACAAAAGAAAGCATTAAGGCTTCCCAACCAACTTCTGCCAGGTTAACGGTCCCACCACACCATCGGGCGTGAGCCCATGCTTGCTTTGAAAATCTTTCACCGCTTCATTCGTCAGCGGACCAAAGACACCGTCGATCTCGAGAGTGTAACCGAATGAATTATTCAAGATAAATTGCACGCCTTTTACGGCATCGCCTTGGCTTCCTTGTTGCACGGTGACGAGCAACTGTTGCCAGGTATCTGCCCCAACCCTATCTTCTTCGTCGATATCGTGCTTGTTTTGAAAGTTCTTTATCTTGGCATTTGTCTCTGCATTCAATATGCCGTCTACGACCAGGTTCGTGTACCCATGCTGGCGCAGCAAATACTGCACCACACTGATCTGCGGAGCGCTATCACCCTGTTTGAAAACATACCAAACTTCCACACCGCCGCGTTTGGCAATGATCTGTACCCAAAACGGTCCGCTGGCGAGTGCAAAGACTTCGCCCTTATCGTCTTTAATCTTCCAATTGCCACGATACGTCCCTGCCAGTGCCGGGGCGACCAAATCTACAGTGATTTCCACCTTTTCGCCGGGGGCAACGCTGCCTGTTGTTAACGGCTTTGAGAGCGTGCCGCCCATCCGTTCCCCTGAGTCGAACACGAGCTGATAGGCAGATATCCACGTGCAGGTGCCTTCATTCTTGAGTTGCCATACTTTGGTAAATGATTTTTGCACAATGAAGTTGGTGTTATCTTGCACCGTTTCCCCCACGAAAGATGCGCGGTTACACGGTGTGCCGGTTTGTGTAGGGCTGGGGCTGCCAACACTGGCAGTTTCTGCTGTGCTGGTAAGGGGTGTAGCGGGCACGTCAGTCAAATCTGCTACAGTCGTTCCAGAAGCAGTTTGAGTTTGTGCGGCAAAGGTTGCTAATTGGTTGATATCAATGGGCGTTTCTTTGGCAGGCATATTGCATGACACAAGGATCAGTGCCAATAAAATGAAAAGGATGGACGAACGGATTCGCATGGTGAGCTCCTTTAATGGCTAAAGTGTACTGCAAGAGGAAGCGAAGCGGTTCTACCCGTCTTCGGGCTGGTTCGCGTACTCGTCCACTACCACGCCTAACCCGTCTGCCACACGGTTGACGTAGGCATAATAAGCAGTCGTTTGGTTGATGTCCAAGATCGCACGATCCTCCCAGCCTGCTTCGCGTAAGAGAGTAATATCCATTTCTGTCATATCCCAAGGCGTGCGGGTGAGCTTGTTGGCATAATCCAGCATCGCGCGTTGACGGGGTTTTAGCTCAGCGGCTTTATAGTCGGTTTTCATGGCTTGTACCAATTCGGGATTCTTTGTAAATCGCAGCAGACCGCGCGAATGATGCACAATTCAATAATGACATTGGTTGATGGCACTCACCACCACCGCGATCATCTCGCGCTCTGAGCGGCTCAGCGGACTTTTCGCATGCATCACTGTATGATACAAATCGGCATGAGCGCGTAGAGTGGGTGGGTTGAGCGAATGCACCGCCAAAATGTTATCCACGCCCTTTTTCTCATCATCCCATTCCTGCTTATAGTATTCAGCCAGCTCACCCTCGGCTTCTGTTTCAGGAACTACACGAATCCACGCACGTTTTTCCATTTGCACCTCACTGAAAGAAAACAGCCTTCAGAGAAATTCCCGAAGGCTGTACTTATCCTACTATCGTACAAAAACACTACTCAACGATATTGATCGGCAGGGAATTATTCGCTCCCAAGGCAGCAACAGAGACCTTTTGCGCGATTTTCATGGCGATGTCTGTTAAAGCTTTGGCAACCGGAGAGTCAGGATACGAATCGACGATAGGCTTGCCCGTGTCACCGCCGATACGCACATTCTGGTCAATTGGAACCTGACCAAGAAATGCAGTTTCGGTGCTTTGGGCGAGCTTCTCACCGCCGCCGGAGCCGAACAGGTCCATTTTGGAGCCATCGGGCATTTCAAGGTAAGACATGTTCTCTACCACGCCCAAGATCGGCACTTCAAGCGTCTTGAACATGTTAAGTCCGCGCCCGGCATCTTCGAGCGAAACCAACTGCGGCAGGGTCACAATAACAGACCCACTCAAAGGAAGAGCCTGTGCAAGCGAGAGCGCCGCATCGCCGGTGCCAGGGGGCAGGTCCACAATGAGATAATCCAATTCGCCCCATTCCACATCGCCCAAAAATTGACGAATGGCAGAGTTGAGCATGGGTCCGCGCCAGATGAGCGGCTGCCCCGGTTTGACAAGCAAACCCATCGAAACCATTTTCAATCCATACGCTTCGGCAGGGATGATGCGCGGTCCATTCGGGGGCGGCAGTTGTTTAACGCCAAGCATGGTGGGGGTGTTGGGTCCGTAAATGTCCGCATCCATCAAGCCGACACGTGCCCCGGCTTTTGCCAACGCCACCGCCACATTGACAGACACGGTTGACTTGCCGACGCCGCCTTTACCCGAGCCGATAGCGATGGCGTTGCGAATGGGCGTGTTGACCAGTCCGCGCATACGCCCGTCATTGGGCACATCCGAGTCCATTTTGATATCCACACTGCCAATGCCATCCACAGTCTTAAGCGCGTTTCGACAGTCTGCTTCGATCTTGCCTTTCAGTGGGCAAGCCGGTGTGGTGAGCATCACAGAAAATGAGACTTTATCGCCATTCACTTCCAAATTGCGGATCATGTTCAGGGTCACAAGATCCTGTCCGAGATCCGGTTCTTGAACCGTGCCAAGAGCTTGGAGTACTGCTTCTTTTGTTGGGGTCATTTGTTTTACCTAATAAAAATAACTCGTCATTGCGAGGGCGTTCTTGCTCTTCGCCCGAAGCAATCTCAGGCATAAGTCATGAGATTGCTTCGTCGGGAAGAGCATCCTCCTCGCAATGACGGAAAATGTAACTTATGCCGCCGGAGCCGCCGCAGATGCCGCCGCTTCAGCCTTGGCTGCCTTTGCGGCTTCCTTTGCCTTGCGAGCTTCTTCTTCCTTGTTGTAATTCAACGGGCGGATCTCAGCATAATAAGAAGCAGGCTTAGAAAGCATCTCAAGGTTGTACACGTTACGTTTGTACGAAGCGATGGCAAAGTCGTGGTCCATCTTGATCGCATCGAAGGGGCAATATTCTGCACAGAAACCGCAGTTCATGCAGATATCCATATCAATGAAGAAATCCTTCGGCTCGGGTACAGGCTTGCCTGTGTTCGGGTCGTTGGTACGCACGATCCAAATGCATTGCGGCGGGCAAACCTTGGCGCAAATGCCGCACGAGGTGCAGCGCTGTTCCTGCTTGCCGTCCACTTCGTCGTAAACCAGGAACGGCACATAACGAAATTCTTCAGGCTGAATCAGCTGTTCTTCAGGATATTGAACCGTAAAGATACCGCGTGTATCCTTCGATGAACGGTGCGCAATACCTTCTGTTGTATAGTAGCGTTTCTTGCCTTGCATCCACCACGATATATCATCGAGGTAGGTATCTACAAAGCGCTTAAGGGTAACGCCCAACCCTTTGATAATGCCTTTTCCATACATAGTAGGTGCTCCTGTGTTACGTATCGGCTATCAGGGTTGCGTTTGTGCCAGCGAACCTGACACTTGAAACCTGATACCTGACACCGATTTTATCTATCCACTTCACCCATCACGATGTCGAGCATCGCGAGCAGGGCAACGAAGTCGGCGATCTTTACGCCTTTGCACATCGTTTCAACGGCGGTCAGGTTGACGAACGAAGGCGCGCGCACGTGATAGCGATACGGATTCGGCTTGCCGTTCGAGACGACATAGAAGGCGAGTTCGCCCTTCGGGGATTCAACACGACCATACGCCTCACCCGCCGGGACGCGAACCTGATACGCCGGTTTCTGCGAGTTGATCGGCCCGCCTGGAATTTGTTTAAGAGCCTGTTCCAAAATACGCAGTGATTGGCGAATTTCATCGAAGCGGATCAGGTAGTTATCGTACATGTCACCATTCTGGCGGGTGACCACATC
>JBDKJK010000190.1:0-3354 GCA_039796675.1 Chloroflexota bacterium | reverse complement strand
AAGAGTGCTATCACTTCGGTCCGTGTTACAAGCATGAAGATGGCTTTCATGCTGTGGCAGATGCAGGCGCGACCGTTGTGAGCGGCAGTCAGGCTCATTATCCGCACCTGATGGAATTTCGTGGTAATTCATTCATCCATTTTGGTTTGGGGAATCTTTTCTTCGACCAGATGACTTATGAATTGCCCGATGGTTCTGTGATCGATGAAACCCGCCGCGAGTTTATGGACCGCCACGTGTTCTATGATGGCAAATACCTCGGCGTGGAATTACTGACCGCCATGCTGGAGGATTTCTCTCGTCCGCGCCCGATGAACGAACGCGAACGTGCGCAGTTTTTGTCTGAATACTTTGCCTACAGCGGCTGGACAGAATTGCTCTCAACGCCCATCCCGCAACCGACAGTGACATTGACACCGATCGTGTTGCCGACACCCTAATATCATTAAACTCACCATACGAATTAATAGCGTTATTAAACCCAAAAATGTTTGGATGCGGATAAACGCTGATTTCGCTGATTTTTGATCCTTTCCGCGTTTATCAGCGCTCGTCAGCGTCCCATTTTCTCTTAAAAGATTAGAGAGAATTTACAACCTTTTTACATCTACACCACACCCAGCTAACTCCTAAACCCTAAAATCACATCGTAACCTAAAAGGAGGTTCACGATGAAAAATGTACTTTCAACGTTCATGTTGGCTGGTCTTGCCCTTGCACTCGTGCTGGCAGCAGTTCCGGTCACCAACGCCTACGCCGCCGATGAGACCCCGCCCGCACCGACTGCCGAAAAAATGGAGGCGGTTTGGGCGCGTCAGTTGAAGATGTATGAGCGTCTGGGTAAGGCATTTGAAGACACCGATGCACACATCGCTAAATTTCAGAGCATGATCGATAAAGCCGCCGAAAAGGGTAAAGATGTGACGAGCCTGCAAGCCGCTCTCGACGCGTATGAGGCTGCTCTTGGTTCCACACGCCCGGCATATGAAGCCCTTGGGCAGGTGTTTGAAACCCATTCCGGTTTTGACTCAAATGGCAAAGTGACTGATCTGGAGCAGGCACAAGCCACTGTGAAGGAAGTCCGTGAGCAAGCGCAGGCGCTCCGTGAATCGATGGGCGGCACCTTCAAGGCACTGCGTGAAGCCGTCAAAGCCTTCCGCGAGGCAAATAAGCCCACTCAGGAAACCAGCGTAGGAAGCGATACCTAATCTATATCAAGGCTCTCGTTTGAGCTTCACCTCAACGAGAGCCTTGAAGACATTGTGAGATAAAATATATCGCATCTCATCTCTTGGTTGAAACGAGGAACTCATGAACAAGCGTGTCATTCATACTGAAAAAGCCCCCAAAGCAATTGGTCCGTATTCGCAAGCCATTCATATCGGTGACCTGGTGTATACCGCCGGTCAAGTTGCTCTCGACCCTGCCACCATGGAATTGGTTGCTGGCGGTATCGAAGAACAGACACGTCAGGTGCTTGCCAACCTTACCCAAGTATTAGAAGCCGCAGGCACAAGCATGAACAAAGTTGTGAAGACTACGGTCTTTCTAAAAACCATGGATGATTTTGCGAAGATGAACGCAGTCTATGCCGAAATCTTTAGTGAGAATCCGCCTGCCCGCACAACTGTGGCTGTGGCAGGGCTTCCTAAAAATGCACTGGTCGAGATCGAGTGCGTTGCTCTGACATCATAAATGACATCTGAATTAATCCTGTTGGTAGACGATGAACCCTCGATTACAGACCTTGCACGTCTGTATCTTGAGCGCGATGGCTATCGCATTCATGCGGCGGCGGATGGTGAATCTGCATTGGATGCGGCAGCCAAGCAAAAACCCGCGCTTATCGTGCTGGATGTGATGCTCCCGAAAGTGGATGGCTTCGATGTCTGTCGCAGATTGCGTTCCGCAGGAGATCAGGTTCCCATCATCATGCTCACCGCGCGTGATGAAGACATTGACAAAATCCTTGGTCTCGAACTCGGCGCTGATGATTACCTCACCAAGCCGTTCAATCCGCGTGAGTTGGTGGCGCGGGTCAAAGCTATTTTGCGGCGGAGTGAATCGAAAAAGACTGAAGACGGACAACCGATCCATCGCGGCGACTTGACAATCGACTCTACATCCAGAGAAGCCCGCCTCGCTGCGCGGACCTTGGACCTGCGTGCCCAAGAATTTGACCTTTTGCTCACTCTGGCAGAGGCGCCGGGGCGCGTCTTTTCGCGTGAGCAATTGTTGCAGCTTGCCTGGGGCTTTGATTACTACGGTCAGACCCGCACCGTAGACGTTCATATTGCGCATCTCCGCAAAAAGCTCGAAGGTGGCAATGTTAAGATCGAAACTGTGACTGGTGTTGGCTACAAATTCGTCACTTAAATTACGTATTACGCATCACGTATTGCGTAATACGTGATGCGTAATACGTAAAATTCAAACCCATGTTCTCTTCTCTCCGTTCTCGCCTTTGGTTAAGTTATGCTTTTATTATTGTTACAGCACTGAGTGTTGTGACGATTGTTCTATTTATCTCTCTTTTTCAAAACCCACTTTTATACCGGCAAACGACAGAACGATTACGGGCTGTGCAGGCAGTTCTGGTGGAACGCTCAAAAGAAGCTGAAGCGCCGCCTTTGTCGGTTCTTACTGCCCGCAATGCACTGACGTTCAATGTCCGTGTGGTTTTGTTCTCCAAAGATCGTGAAGTGATGTTTGACACGGCAGAGGGTGAGTCTCCGTTGGCATTTCCAGAAAATAAGAGAATGACAAGAACCCTGCCTCTTGTACGGGATGCGAAAGGAGTGGCATGGTTGTATTCTATCGAGAAACTGCCTGATGGAACGTTTTTGATGGTCACCACGCCCCGCCCGCGGAATTCCGTTTTGAATGTGTTTAGCGATGAGTTCATGCCCGTCATTGTCACCAGTGGGGTGCTGGCTTTGTTGCTTTCTCTGGTGATCGCGTTCCTCATCTCCGGTTGGATCGCTAACCCGCTGCAAAAGGTTGTCAATGCGGTGCGGGGAATGCCTTCAGCGGAGATCAAGCCTGTCGTTGCGGCGGGACCGCACGAGGTCCAGGAATTGATGCGAGCATTTAATTCCATGGCGGCACGCGTGCAGGCGAGTCAAAAGTCGCAGCGAGAATTCGTTGCCAACGTCTCCCATGAGATGAAAACCCCACTTACATCGATTCAAGGGTTTGCACAGGCATTGCTCGATGGCACGGCGAATACGCAGGAATCGCAGCGAAAAGCCGCACAAGTGATCTATACCGAATCTGAGCGGATGCACCGCATGGTGCTCGATCTGCTCGACCTTGCCAAACTGGATGCAGGCACGGCGGATATGAACATGTCGC
>JBDKJK010000189.1:0-7754 GCA_039796675.1 Chloroflexota bacterium | reverse complement strand
GAGGCGTCGACGGGATTTGAACCCGTGAATGAGGGTTTTGCAGACCCTTGCCTTACCACTTGGCCACGACGCCATATAAACAAAAGGATTGCGACCGAAAGTCTATTTCAATCTGCAATCCTCCAGTTGAGCGGGCGATGAGATTCGAACTCACGACCTTCTCCTTGGCAAGGAGACGTTCTACCACTGAACTACGCCCGCGTTTTCGACCCAATTGGTCGAGAGTGCCGAGACCCAGGATCGAACTGGGGACACCGCGATTTTCAGTCGCGTGCTCTACCTACTGAGCTATCTCGGCCAAACATTATTCTTTTGTTAAGCGCGGGTGATTTTACACGCACTTATTTATATTGTCAAGAAATAATGCAACTCAATACAAAGACACTTGAATGAAAATAAAAAATTCTTGACTTTTTATACTCTGTTCGATATAATGTTTAGTCGCTGTCCATCCGGGACAGTTATCGTCGTTTATTATCGTCATTCAAAACCGTTAGGAGAGAAGAATGGCATCTTCTTTGCCCCAGAAAAGCTACGCACGAATTCCCGTAAGTCTCGATTTACCCGATCTGATCGAAGTACAACTTGATTCATTTGAAAGGCTCAAAAAGGAGGGGCTAGGAGACCTTTTCCATGAAGTTTCCCCGATTGAGTCCTACAACAAGGGAATGAAGCTATTCTTCCCAAGCCGCAGCCCTGAATCACAGCAGTGGGGGCTCAAGTATTGGTTTGGTGACCCCAAACACACCATCGAAGAATGTGTAGAGCGCGATCTGACCTATGCCAGCCCGCTCTATGTTTCCGTTCTTCTTGCTGGTCCCGATGTTCCTGAACCCATCAAGCAAGATATCTTCCTTGGCGACTTCCCCGAAATGACTGACAAGGGCACATACATCGTCAATGGAACGGAACGCGTCGTCGTCTCACAGTTGATCCGTTCTCCTGGCGTGTACTTCGAAGCCCCCGCGGATCGCGCTACGGGACGCCTGCTCTCCATGGCCAAGCTGATTCCTGACCGTGGGGCTTGGATGGAGTTCGAAACCCGCAAGTCTGATTACATAATCCTCAAATTCAACCGCAAGCGCACGGTTCCAATCACTGTGTTCTTGCGCGCTCTCGCCGCCGTTAGTGACGGCATCAAAGATTCTCCCATCAAGCACGGTACAGATGAGGAAATCCTCTCCTTATTCAAGGACGTGGACAACAACCCCGAGCGCATGTTCATTGCTTCTACTATTAAACAGGAACCCGATTGGGACCTGAGCAATCACACCATTGCAGAAGCAGCCTTGATCGAATTCTTCAAGAAAATGCGCCCCGGCGACCCTGCCACGTTAGATAATGCCCGTCAGTTCCTTGAAGAACAACTCTTTGATCAGCGCCATTACGACCTTGAACGTGTAGGTCGCTACAAGCTTAATCAAAAGCTCGATCTTAACATTCCAATTCCTCATCGCACTGTAACCAAGAGCGATATCCTCCGCTTGCTGCGCCGTATGATTCAGATCAATAACGGCTCAGAACGCTCCGATGATATCGATCACCTCGGCAATCGCCGCGTTAAGACGGTGGGTGAGTTGATTCAAAACAAGCTCCGCATTGGTTTGCGCCGTATGGAACGCGTTATTAAAGAACGCATGTCCATTCGCGATCAGGAACAGCTTTCTCCGGTGACTCTTGTCAACATCCGCCCGGTTGTAGCTGCATTGCGCGAATTCTTTGGCTCTTCCCAGCTTTCTCAATTCATGGATCAGACCAATCCGTTGGCAGAGTTGCGCCACAAACGTACACTTTCCGCTCTTGGTCCTGGCGGTTTGCGCCGTGAACGCGCCGGCTTCGACGTCCGCGACGTTCATCACTCACACTATGGACGTATCTGCCCAATCGAAACGCCAGAAGGTCCAAACATCGGTTTGATCGGTCGTTTGGCTTCATTCGCTCGTGTCAACGAATACGGCTTCATCGAAACACCCTACCGCAAGGTTTATAAGGCTCTCCCTTCCGATAGTGAATTATTGGAAGGACGCACCCTGCGCGAGGACGTTTACGACCCCAAGTCTGAAGAGTTGCTCTTTAAGTCTGGTACAGAGATCGACTCCAAGATTGCCAAGCGTCTTGCCCGCCTTGATGGCGATATTTCGATCATCCCATTTGTGTCGGATGAAATCGTTTATCTTTCAGCAGATGCCGAAGATAAGTACACAATTGCTCAGGCAAATTCCACCCTTACTGAAAAGAAGGAATTTTCTCGTGAGCGCATTTCCTGCCGCTATCATTCAGGCTTCATGTTCTCCAATGCCGAAAGCCTAGACTTCATGGATGTTGCTCCTCATCAGGTCGTGGGTATCAGCGCCGCTTTGATCCCATTCCTTGAGCACGACGATGCCAACCGCGCACTCATGGGTTCGAACATGATGGCGCAAGCCGTTCCTTTGGTTCGCCCCGAAGTTCCGCTCGTTTCTACGGGTATGGAGCGTCACGCCGCGATCGACTCCGGTCAGGTCGTGGTTGCCGAGGCGGATGGGGAAGTGGTTTCGGTCACAGGATCAACCATCACCGTCAAAGAGAAGCGTTCTGGTAATCGCGTGTATCAGCTCCGTAAATATCAGCGCTCCAACCAGAGCACTTGTATCGACCAGCGTCCTTCCGTAGTGAAGGGACAGTTGATCAAGGCTGGTGATATCATCGCTGACTCTTCTTCAACCGATAATGGTCAGTTGGCTCTCGGTCAGAACGTAGTCATTGCCTTCCTCTCATGGGAAGGTGGTAACTTCGAAGATGCTATCTTGCTCTCCGAACGTTTGGTTCAGGAAGATCGTTTCACCTCTGTTCATATTGAAAAGTATGAAGTGGAAGCCCGTGATACAAAACTCGGACCGGAAGAAATCACCCGCGACATCCCCAATGTCGGTGATGATGCCATTAAGGATCTTGATGAAAACGGCATCATCCGCATCGGTGCCGAAGTGGGTCCGAATGACATTCTCGTTGGTAAGATCACGCCAAAGGGCGAAAAAGAACTCACTCCTGAAGAACGCTTGTTGCGCGCCATCTTCGGTGAAAAATCTCGTGATGTGAAAGATACCTCTCTGCGTATGCCTCACGGCGAACGCGGTAAGGTTGTAGATGTAAAAGTCTTTACCCGAGAAGAGAATTCAGATCTCGCTGCCGGTGTAGATATGATGGTTCGCGTCTCTGTTGCTCAGCGCCGCAAGATCACCGCTGGCGATAAGATGGCAGGTCGCCACGGAAACAAGGGTGTGGTTTCCAAGGTTGTGCCTGTTGAAGATATGCCCTTCCTTGAGAATGGTGTGCCCGTTGATATCATTCTCAATCCGCTTGGTGTGCCTGGTCGTATGAACATCGGTCAGGTGTTGGAAGTCCACCTTGGGTGGGCTGCCAAGCGTCTCGGTTATCGAGCCGTGACCCCCGTCTTCGATGGTGCAAGTGAAGAGCAGATCGAAGCCGAACTCGCACGTGCGTGGATCGTCGATCAAGCTTGGAAAGAAGCGGGCGTTCGCGCTTGGGATTGGCTCAAAGAGCAGGAATACGATCCGACGACCATTGAAGATGATGACGAAGTGCGCCGCCTCTATCTGGAACAATGGTTGGATAAGCGTCGTTACGATGTCTACAGCCTGAACGATCCAGCTTACGCGCATCGTGCCACCGCTCGAGAATGGTTGCGCGAAAAGGGCTACACTGACCCTGATGAAATTTTGCTCGAAGACCGTCAGGTTGCTCACGACCCCAAGCTTGATGATGTGGCGATCACTGCATGCTTGCGTTTGTGGATGGAAGTAAATGGTGTAACCCGCCGCGTGGCTGAAGATAAGGTGTTTGAAACAGCACAAGAGCTTGCAAAGGAAAAAGGACTTCCGCTTCCCATCCTTGGCAAACAGACTCTGCGTGACGGCAAAACTGGTTTGCCTTATGACCAACCAGTTACAGTAGGTGTAATGACCATTCTCAAACTGCATCACTTGGTTGAAGATAAGGTTCATGCACGTTCAACAGGTCCATATAGCTTAGTAACTCAGCAACCGCTTGGTGGTAAGGCTCAGTTTGGTGGTCAACGCTTTGGTGAAATGGAAGTATGGGCGTTGGAAGCTTATGGCGCTGCTCATACTCTGCAAGAAATGCTCACTGTCAAGTCGGATGATGTTCAAGGCCGTGTGAACACTTATGAAGCGATTGTGAAGGGTGACCCGATTGAAGAGCCTAGCATTCCGGCTTCATTCCGAGTGCTTGTAAAAGAATTGCAGTCGTTAGGGCTTGCTGTTGAAGCCATCAATGAGACTGGCGATGTGGTCAAGTTCGGAAAAGATGAAGAGAAGACGCATCCTCCGAAACATGACACTGGTTTGCTCAGTTTGGGTGAAGGGCAATCCAGAAAAAAGCATTAATTTCTATTGACTTGATTGGTACAGCATGATAAAATGTTGTGCCTTTGTCAAGAAAAAGGAGCGGCAATTTCCATCCCCGCTCTGAAAGAAATTGACAGCTACAGATGAGGCCATCAGGGAACGTGTTGATGGTCTCATTTCTTGCGAAAAAACAAAAATAAATAATCAATTAGAAGAATTTGTAATCGGAGGCTGATCGTGCCGACAGTAAATCAAATGGTCCGCAAGGGCCGCAAAGATAAGAAATCCAAAAGCAAGGCTCCTGCTCTGCAGTTCACATTGAACAGCTACAAGCAACGCCGTTTCCGCCAGGACAAAGGCGCGCCCCAAAAGCGTGGTGTTTGTACCGTGGTTCGTACCATGACTCCCAAGAAGCCGAATTCTGCGCTTCGCAAGATTGCTCGTGTGCGTTTGAGCAATGGTATTGAAGTGACGGCGTACATTCCAGGTGAAGGTCATCAGTTGCAAGAACACTCCGTCGTGCTTGTTCGCGGCGGTCGTGTGAAGGATCTTCCGGGTGTTCGCTATCACATTGTGCGCGGAACTCTCGACACCACTGGCGTGGCCAATCGCAAGCAGGGCCGCTCAAAGTACGGCGCGAAGCGTCCCAAGTAATTTTGATGGAGTGATAAAGCATGCGTAGAGCTAAACCTGAAAAACGGGAACTGCTTCCCGATGTCCGTTTTAATAGCATTAATCTTCAAATCGTAATTCAGCACGTGCTGAAGAGTGGTAAGAAGAGTGTGGCTGTTGGTCTTGTTTATGATGCAATGGATCTGATTAAGGAGCGCACCGAGAAGAATCCGATGGAAGTCTTCGATGCTGCGCTTAAGAATGTTGGACCTGTGATGGAAGTTCGCCCACGCCGTGTGGGTGGTGCAACGTACCAGGTTCCGATGGAAGTTTCAACTGATCGTCGCACTACTTTGGCGATTCGCTGGATTCTTGGCGCTGCTCGTGACCGCTCCGGCAAGTCATTTGCAGACAAACTCGCTTCAGAATTGATTGATGCTTCAAACGATACCGGCGCTTCCATTCGTAAGCGCGATGAAACTCACAAGATGGCAGAAGCCAACCGCGCCTTCTCCCATTATCGTATTTAATTTTTAGAACAAGAGAGTAGATAGATAGCAATGGCACGCGTTCATCCGTTGGAAAAATACCGAAATATTGGCATTATTGCCCACATTGACGCCGGGAAGACGACAACCACCGAGCGAATCATGTTTTATACCGGTTTAACTCACCGCATTGGTTCCGTTGACGATGGGAATACCGTCACCGACTGGATGGTGCAAGAGCGCGAACGCGGTATTACCATTGTATCCGCTGCAGTCTCTGCCGAGTGGAAAGGTTATCAAGTTAACATTATTGATACCCCAGGTCATATTGACTTTACCGCTGAAGTTCAACGCTCCCTTCGTGTTCTCGATGGTGGCGTTGTTGTGTTTGATGCTGTACAAGGTGTGGAGCCCCAGTCCGAAACTGTTTGGCGTCAGGCTGACCGTTACGGAGTTCCACGCATTTGTTTTGTTAATAAGATGGATCGTGTCGGCGCTTCCTATGAACGTACCATCGAGACCATCATTGATCGCCTCGGTGCTAAACCGATTCCGATGCAGCTTCCGATTGGGTTTGAGGCTACCTTTAAGGGAGTTGTTGACCTTCTTTCTATGACTGCAATTGTTTGGGAAGACGACCTCGGCAAAGAACCCAAGGTTACTGAAATCCCTGCAGAGTTGAAGGACCAAGCTGTAGAAGCTCGCGCCAAAATGGTTGAACGTATCGCCGAACTTGACGATGAACTCACCATGAAGTTCCTTGAAGCACAAGAAATTAGCGTGGATGAACTCAAAGCGGCTCTTCGAAAAGGCGTGATTGCTAATAAAGCAACACCTATTTTCTGTGGTTCTTCCTTAAAGAATAAGGGCGTCCAAGCTATGCTTGACGCAGTAGTAGATTACCTGCCTTCTCCCATGGATAAGGCAACAATCACTGCAACTGAGCCCGGCAACCCGGAAAACACCTTTGAAATCCCGACGGTTGATGATGCCCCATTGAGCGCACTTGTTTTCAAGATCGTCACGGATCCTTATGTAGGTCGACTTGCGTATATCCGGGTGTATTCAGGTGTTTTGAGCCAAGGGCAAACTGTTCAAAACAGCACCAAAGGCAAGAAGGAACGTATTGGTCGCTTGCTGAAAATGCATGCTGATCGCCGAGAGGATATTACCGAAATTCGTGCTGGTGATATTGGTGCTATTTTGGGTTTCAAAGATAGCTTTACCGGCGATACCCTTTGTGATACTAAATCATTAGCTCTGGAAAGCATTTCGTTCCCCGAGCCTGTTATTTCGATTGCGATTGAGCCGAAAAGCTCCAGTGATCAGGAAAAGATGGGTGAGGCGCTTCGTAAACTTGCTGAAGAAGATCCTACATTCCGTGTTAATTCAGACGATAGTACCGGTCAGACCGTAATCCGCGGTATGGGCGAGCTTCATCTTGATATTATTGTTGACCGTCTCTTGCGCGAATTCAAAGTGCAGGCGAATGTCGGTACCCCACGCGTAGCGTATCGCGAGTCTATTACCAAGCCGGTCAAGGAAGTCAATTACAAGTATGCCAAACAGTCCGGTGGTAAGGGTCAATACGGTCACGTTGTATTTGCTCTTGAACCCGGTGAGCGTGGTAGTGGCATTATTTTTGAAAACAAAATCGTGGGTGGTTCTATTCCGAAGGAATATATCAACCCGATCGAAAAAGGTTTCCGCGAAGCTTGTGAAAGCGGTATTCTTGCTGGCTATCCAGTTGTAGATTTGAAAATCACCTTGTTCGATGGTTCATTCCATGAAGTTGACTCTAGCGAAATGGCATTCAAACTTGCCGCTTCGATGGGCTTCAAAGAAGGCATGCAGAAGGGGAATGCCATTCTGCTTGAACCGATGATGAAAGTGGAAGTTGTTGCGCCTGAAGAATATCTTGGCGATGTAATGGGGCAGGTCAACAGCCGCCGCGGTTTGATCCAGGGCATGGACGTTCGACCTGGTAATGCTCAGGCTGTTCGTGCCATGGTCCCGTTGGGTGAGATGTTCGGGTATGCGACTCAACTTCGCTCCGCCACCCAAGGACGTGGTGTATTTAGTATGGAATTCGACCACTACGCGCCAGTTGCGCAGTCGGTTGCTGAAGAAATTTTGAAATCGTAACGGTTATTACCCAAGGAGTATTATCATGGCGAAAGAGAAGTTTGACAGAAGCAAGCCGCATTTGAACGTGGGGACGATGGGCCACATCGACCACGGGAAGACCACATTGACAGCAGCAATCACCAAGGTAGCCGGGCTGTCC
>JBDKJK010000188.1:0-7755 GCA_039796675.1 Chloroflexota bacterium | reverse complement strand
GGATGGAGAATGCCGAAATCTTCGCGCCCGCCATTGCAACCTATATTGACCTGCCTTCTTTCTTCCTTGACCATCTCACACTCACAGACATTCCTGCTTACTCAAATGCAGATGTTGCTTCTTCTGAAGCCCTCTTCCCGATCATTTTCTTTTCACATGGTTGGAATGGATTCAATTCGCAAAACGCCGGGCAGGCGCTGGAATTGGCAAGCCGTGGATATGTCGTCGTTGGCATGCAACATACCTACGGAGCTGTCACTACGGTCTTCTCCGATGGCACCATTGCACCGAATAACCCCAATGCTTTACCCGCAGACCGCCTCGACCCAAACTATGAAGACACTGCCCGCATCCTCGTGGACCAATGGGCTGGCGACATGAAAGACACGCTGGATTTTCTTACCGAAGCCAACAGCGATACAAACAGTCCCTTCGCCGGGAAGTTAGACCTGGAACGTGTCGGCGCCTATGGACATTCCACAGGCGGCGGCGGTGTGATCCAATTCTGTGGAACAGACCCGCGCTGCAAAGCCGTGCTCGGCATGGACCCGTTCATGCGACCCGTTTCAGCAGAAGTGATTGAAAATGGAGTTTCTCAACCCTCGTTCTATATGTTCTCCCAAGGCTGGCGAGATGACACTGAAAGCATCAGCAATCGTTTCTTCTGGCAATTTCACCCGAATGCAGAAGAAAGCCTCGGCGTGATCAGCATTGATGGCACCAAACATTTTGATTTCAGTGACTTGCCGCTCTTCTCCCCCATTGCGCCGCAGTTGGGGCTGAAAGGTCCGCTTAATGGTGCGCGGGTGACCGAGATCGTCAATGCCTATTTAATCGCCTTCTTCGAGCAGACATTAAACGGAAAACCATCTACACTATTTGATGGAAGTTTCAACGATTATTCAGAAGTACAGGTATGGAATCCATGAAATTCAATAAACGTAATGTTTCAACAGTCTTTTTAATTCTCGGCTTGGCATTTTTAGGAATCGGTTTCGTAACCGATAACACCACCTTCTCTTGGGTTTCCGTGGTATTCGTATTGTTATCCCTCGTCCTCGGCGGGCGCTGGTTGAGACCTAGAAGGAAGTAATCCGAATGATGTATGATGAAAAAATCTTTATCCTATCTACTTTTAATATTTTTCCTCTCAGGATGCACTTTTATCAATCGACCTGATAAAGATAAGATCGAATCGGGCATTCTTATATCATACGTTTATTCGAATGAAATAAAATCTAGAAATAGTGCTGATGTCGAAATAACAAATCAAACAAATTTTTGTCTGGTTTTTCCTTTAATTGATGGAATAGAAATTTACACTGAAAGCAACAAAGCGCGAACCAAGCTAGTCAATCTAGTAACATATCTTGGAGATCAAAATTTAATCGTATCCCCAAAAGGAGAGTCGCTTTCATCTAGAATTATCACATTGCGACCTGACACGTCAAAAATAGTTTCAACAATGCCTGTAAATTTCACGGTAAAACTTACAGGCTATTTATGCGACGATAAAGAATTCAAAATCGAAAAGAAAATTCCATTTATTGCAATCCCTTAATCTAACTCAAATAGTTAGCATGCCAAGAACCTTAATATCCTTAGCCGCGAATTTTCACAAAATTATTAAACAATTCGCGTGAATTCGCGAAATTCGTGGCAAAAGGTTTTGAAGTATGCAAGTCTTATAAAATTAACTTCCGCGTAATGTCTGGCGCAAAATCGCAGACCGGCAGACTCAGTCAAGAAAACCATAATGCCCGCCTTTATCCCGTGAGATAGGCAGGTCTGCCGGTGCACGGGCACCCAGTCCGTACACCCGTGCAGAGCCATATTCTTTTGGATTGCGTAAAAATTGAGCCTGTAATTCTTCAAAAATCGCTTCATCGCTAGAATACAACTTCGCATCGTCACTTTTGGATGATAGCTTTTCTTTACACACTGTAATCACAGGTAAAATATACGCCTCATGAAATCCCGCATCCTAACGATCCTCAACATTCGTGCTGGTGAAGAACGCAATGTCTTCCTCATGCTCGCCCAATATTTTTTCATGGGCGCCGCCATGCTCTTCGTGCAATCGGCTTCGCTGGCGTTGTTCTTCACCGTATGGGACTCGACCGCCATGCCGTACATCTACCTTGGCATTGCAATCATCGTTTCATCCATCACCGCGATTTTTCTAAAGATATCCGAGCGCACCTCTCTGGCGCGCTTTTTAATTCTCAGTGTCCTTTTCGTTTTGGTTGGCAGCATCGCATTACGCATCGGTCTTGCATTAACCCATTCAAAATGGCTGTTGCTGGCATTGCCGATCTGGTCGCAAACCCTGGTCAACCTCACCGTCACCGCCTTTTGGACTCTGGCAGGCAACATCTTCGACATCCGCCAGAGCAAACGCATCTTCGGGTTGATGAATGCTGGTTCATGGCTTGCATACGTTGTCATGGGTCCGTTCACAACCCCATTAGTCAACGCCATTGGCACTGAAAATCTATACTTCGTCATTGCCGCCTGTTTATTGATCGCTTTCTTTTTACAGCAGCTCATCATTCGCTCGAACCCAAGCACCCAAGCCGCGCCCGAAGTGATCGAAGGTCAGCCACAACAAACTTCCGTCCTGCAACTTTTCCGTATTCGTTATATCGTGCTCATATTTGCGCTTATCACCCTTTGGCGCATTTCCTATTTCATTCTCGATAATGTCTTCTACGACCGCGCCGCTTTGCAATACCCCAGCGCAGATGGGATGGCAGGCTTCATCGGTGGATTCTTTGGACTCACCGGCTTGCTTGGTTTCATCACCGATATGTTCCTGACCGGGCGCATCATCTCTCGTTTTGGCTTGCGTGCCGGTCTCTTAGCCACCCCAACACTGACAGTTCTCTGCATGGCGGTATTGGCTGTGACAGGCACAGTAGACCCGCAGACATTGTCTCTGCTCTTTTGGTTGGCAGTCGCAGGGAAGTTCATTAACGAAGGCTTGGGCTTCTCTCTCGACCAAACGGCATCGAATGTGTTGTATCAGCCCATCCACGAGCGGATGCGCGCACGAGCACAGACCATCACCGAAGGCATTATCCAACCGCTTGCCATTGGTTTGGCAGGCGGTTTATTGCTTTTGTTCAACACCATCTTAAAATTCAACGCCATACAACTCACATACATATACCTCGTTGCTGGCGTCATCTGGATCGGCATTTGTATTTCGTTGATCCGTGCATATCCGCTGGCACTCACTGACGCCCTGCACAAACGAAAATTTGGAGACAAAGGCGCTCTTTTAGTGGATGATGCCAGTATCAAGGTCGTGCGCAATGCTTTGAAAAGTGACCACGCATCAGAAGTGTTATATGCGCTCGATCTGTTGGAAAAAAGTGAGAGCACCACACTCACGGAAGACTTGGCAACTTCTATTCACTCTCCTATTGTTGAAGTGCGAGTCGAAGCTATCAAACGTATCGAACGATTAAGACTTGTATCGTTAATTCCGGTGATCCAAAATCAACTGAAACAAGAAAAAGCCCCCCTAGCTCGCGAGAGAGCTGCCTGTGCTTTAACCGTGCTCGGAAAAGAAGCAGGCAAATCCATGGGCTGGTTCCAGCCGGAAGATCATGCCGCTCAACGCGGTGTGATGCTAGGTGAATTGCGGTCGTATAACCCAAATAGTAAGCCAGATACTTACCATGCTTTGGAACAGATGGCTGCCTCTGAAGATTCAGCAAAACGTATCGAAGCCGCCGAGTTGATCACAGATATTGCCAACCCAGCTTTGTGGGAAATTCTCATTTCATTATTAAGTGATAAAAATCTGGATGTTCAAAAAGCGGCATTAAGAGCCGCGGCAAAAATTCCGCATGAGAACTTGTACCCCCTCATCATTACTGCCTTGGGAAATCCACAAACGCGCAGCCTTGCTTTCAATGCCTTGGTAGAAGGCAGCAACCATGCTTTGCCTGCCATTATCACCTCGCTTAAGGATGAGAACTTACACAGACGCATTCATCTGCGTTTGATCCGTGCCTGTTCGTTGATCAAGAGTGATGCAGCAATCCATGTGCTCGAAGGCTTGATCAGCCACCCGAACGTAACGCTTCGCTCAAAGGCGCTCACGGCTCTGCACGATTGCAGATTCAAGCCCGAGGGAGAATCATCTCAACGTGTCAATGACCAAGTGTCGGCGGAGTTGAGGCGAGCCGCCTGGTTGTTGGCGGCGCTCCACGATATTGAAAAGTCCACACAGACGGGGGTCATTCAACGGGCTCTACAACTTGACTTGGATGAAACGATAGATCGCTTATTTTATTTATTTGGTTTTATCTATGAAGCGCACGCCATTCAGCGGGCACACAATGCGCTTCGCCGCCGCGATTCGAATCGCAGATCGTATGCCATTGAGGTTTTAGATACGACGCTCAGCAAAGCTCATAAGGCGGCATTCATTCCTCTGCTTGAAGATCAAAAACCAAAAGAACAGCTCGAAGCCATGGGAACCAGTTATAAGCAAACGTTCCTCCCCACAACCGGGCGTATTTTGGATATTTTAGAAAACTCGTTGGCAAAAGAAAACCCCTGGCTACTGGCAACGGTGATTGAATTTTCTGAAGCGCTTGGTGTTTCTATACAAAGCGGGAGTATTCAGGCACTGACTTCAGCGAAAGAGTCATTGCTAACCCGTATGGTTTTGCAAAAAGAAAAAAAGGTGAATGCTATGTTGACAACTGTTGAACGTGTGATCGTTTTGAAGTCTTTGAGTATTTTTGCTGAAACGCCCGATAAAGCCCTCGCCGAACTTGCCGAACTTTTGCAGGAAATCTTTGTGCAACCCGGCGACGTGATCGTACGCGAAGGCGAAACGGGCGATAGCCTTTACATTATTGTGGATGGCAAAGTAGAAGTGGTGGATGATAATCGCATTCTTAATCAATTGGAGTCGCGTGCAGTCTTTGGTGAACTTTCGATGCTTGATTCGTCTCCTCGTACTGCCACGGTGCGAGCCTTGGAAGAGACTTCACTGCTGCGGCTGGATCAGGTCTCATTCTATGAGATCATGAGCGATTATGTTGAAGTAGCCATGGGCACGATCCAACTACTCACCCGCAACCTGCGCGCCCGCACAGGTGATGTGATGGAATTGAGTAGAATGTTAGGACAATAAACAGGAGAAACAATGGAAACAAAACCCGCTTTAGATTTACAACTTGTTCAGGAATTCGTTGGCAACGCGCACGGGAATTTTGCACGAGTGAAAGAAATGCTGGAGGCAGAGCCCGCCCTCGTCAATGCGACTTGGGACTGGGGCGGCGGTGATTTTGAAACCGCGCTCGGGGCAGCCGCTCACATGGGCAACAAACAGATCGCCCATTACCTGCTTGACCATGGCGCCCGCTTGGATATCTTCGCCGCAGCAATGCTCGGCAACCTGGCAGTGGTCAAAGCGGCATTGGAGGCGTATCCTGAATCGGTCAATACACCGGGCGCACATGGCATTCCGCTGATCACCCATGCCGAAGCAGGCGGTGCAGATGCAAAAGCGGTTCTAGATTATCTTGAATCTCTTTAGTCTGTACACTTAGTACCAAAGGGTGCTTTTATAAAATTTGCAGCAGAGATAAAATTTTAGACATTCAAAAGGAGATATGATGAAAAAGAGAAATCAAGCAACGATCGGAATAATCGCCGCCATTGTACTGTTGGCATGTGCCTGCCCGGTATCTGGGCTGCCAGCCATTGGTGGAGAAGAAGCCACTCCTGAGCTGCCCATTGTGCCCCCCACAGAAGAAATAACCATCCAAACAGAAGAGGCTCAGATCCCTATCCCTGCCAATGTCTTTTTTAGTGACGATTTCAGCGTGGATAGTGCCGAAATGGAAACCTACTCTGGCGACGACGGCTCTGCCGGTACAGAGAATGGCGTCTACGTGATTCGCTCGACAGGCGACCTTTGGCAATGGGGAAAGTCTAACTCGCAGTTTGAGAATGTTGTGATTGAAGCAGATGTGACCATGATCGCCGGTCCTGCCAACGATAATGCCGGGTTTGGTGTGCTGTGCCGCCTTTCAGAAAAAGAAGATACTTCAGTAGACGGGTACATGCTTGCCATCAGTGGCGATGGATATTACTCGATCCGCAGCATTGCTTCCAGCACAATGACCGCACTGGTCGATTGGACCTTTTCAGATGTCATCAACCAGGGCAATGCCACAAATCGAATTCGTGCCACCTGCAGCGGCAGTGATCTCACCCTCGAAGTAAATGGACAGTTGATTGCCTCTGCCAGCGCCATTGCAGGCGGTTCACCTTCCGGCTCGATCGCGTTTACTGCTATTTCATTCGAAACCGATGAAGCCTATGCCGAAGCGCATTTCGACAACCTGATCGTCAGCCAGCCGTAATCAAAACACCATTCCAAATTAAACGTCCCGAAGGATATTCAACCTTCGGGACGTTTTTCTTTTATCGAGAAAAAAATTACTGCTTCCTCACCCGGTTTGCAATGAGTGAAGCACCGGTGGATGGGGTGGGTGCATCACTCCCCGCTTCTATGGGTTCATCCCCATTATACGTTCGCAGTTGGGGCCATTTCCAAATGATTAGCATTGTTCCCACAATACAGCCGATGCCGCCAGTGATGACGGCAAAAGGCGCACCGAAGAACTGCGCCACCGCTCCCGCTTCGATCTCACCGAGTTGTGGTCCGCCCATGAAGAAAATCTGGTTGATACTGGTCATTCGTCCGCGGACGTGATCGGGGGTCTGCAACTGGCGAATGGTATTTCGTACAATGGTGCTGACGCCGTCTGCGCCGCCGGTAATGGCAATGGCAAGCCAGGCAACGATGAAAGAGCGGGTACTGCCAAAAATGATGGTGGCGATTCCAAAAATGATGACCGCCACTACAAAGACCATGCCCTGTTTGCGAATCTCTTTTACCTGCGAAATGACCAATGCGACCGCAACCGCTCCCACCGCAGAAGCAGCGGAGAGATAGCCATATTCAACTACACCCACTTGCAGTACGTCGGTGGCGATGATCGGCATGAGGGTGCTGGCAGAAGCAAAGAAGGTAGCTACAAAATCAACCATCATAGAGGAAAAGATAATGGGCTTGGAGCGAATGAAGCGAATGCCATCCTTGATGGATTCAAGGCTAACTCCAGCAGTTTTCTCAGCGATGACCTGCGGAACATCGCCGATCATAAAGAGGGCAAACAAAACCGCCACAAAGGAAAGCGCATTGAAATAGTACACCGCCTCCTGCCCGAACGAAGCGATCATAATACCGCTCAGGGCGGGTCCGAGTACGGCTCCGGCTTGGAAAGCTGTGAAGGTCATGCTAAACGCATTGGGCAGGTCTTTCTTGGGCAGCAAGTTGGGAATCAAAGCCTGGCGGGAGGGTCCATCGAAGGCAACCGCCACTGCTTGCAATGCGGTAATAATGTAAATATGCCAGATGGTGATTTGCCCGAATTGTGTGAACAATGCCAAACCAAGCGCAAGTAGGGCGGCGATGGATTGCGTGGTAAACATCACCTTGCGCCTATCCATTGAGTCGGCAAGTGCGCCGCCAATGAGCGAAAAGATGACCACTGGCAGAAAACGCGCCAGACCGATGCCACCGAGAGCAATAGGGTTATCGTCCAGTTGGTTGACATGCCAGAACAACGCCGAGAGTTGCATCTGGGTTCCGGTAATGGAGATGAGTTGTCCGAGCCAGAGGTAGAAGAATTTTTTATGTTTGAGTGATGGAGGGAT
>JBDKJK010000187.1:0-7858 GCA_039796675.1 Chloroflexota bacterium | reverse complement strand
TTTAAGACTTTGGTATTCAAAATGCTAAGGATCAAGTTAATGTCCAGCGTCGAGCGCATTACTCCCGTAACCTCGCGGGTACCATGCCGATAAAGCGGAACAGCCAGAATCAAGCCAAATGTGTTACTACTTTGATCGTATTCGGGTTGTCCGATATAGATGGCACCCTGTCCATTGTTATAGGCAGATTGCCACCAACCCTCATCTGCTTGATAATAGTCAGAGGTACGGTTCGTAGCTGCGACATTCGCGCCGTATTTGTCGGTTACAAACACTTCCACGTTTTCAGGGAAGGTGTCGCGGAATTCGCGTAATTCCGATGCCACTACACTGTTGAGTACCTCGCTGACCAACGGGTCGTTATTGTTGTTAGCTTTGTCAGCGGCGCGCCATTGTTGATCAAGTGTGTCGATCTGTTGTTGGTTGAATGCCTTATCGGGTGTGTAGGAAGCGTTGGCTTCATCCACTCTATCTTGAACAATTTTGGTGAGGGCAAACGATTGGAGTACATCGGTTTTCTGCAATAGCACATTGCCGATAGTTGTGGCTTGCGCATCAGCTATAGACTTGATGGCTGTACCTGAAATGGCTGTCAAGTTCGAGCGGCTGTTATAGGCGTTGATGAACCCTAATGTTCCAACCGAGATTAGGATCAAGGCGTTACCGCCGATCAATAATTTTGTGCGTAAGGAGTAGTTACCATATTGACGGCTGACAACAAATATCAATAATGCCATCAATATGGCTAATATCACATATGTAAACGTCGGTGTGACAGATCCAGCGGCAGCAGCATTATTTGGGAAATAAACATCTACTACGATGCCAGCCGCGCCGCTGATAACGCTCAAGAGTACTGCCCGACCGATACGTTCCCTAGGGAACGTAGAGCTGGCAATTGCGAATACCACCACGATCGAAGTCAAGGCATAAATAACCCCAAGCCCGGCACCTAAAAAGTTGGAGAAGAACAAGGCGGCGATCGAGCCAGCAATCAATAACCATCCTGCAGTTTCGGCTCGATTATGCCAGCTTAACCAGGCGCCTGCAAAAGCGATGGCTGACATGATGTACGATAGACTCATGGCAAATAATTGCGTTACCGTTCGCAAAGTCAGGAAATTGATGGTTGAGTAAACGTCAAAGAAAACCAGGGCAATAAGCAGTACAACAGTGATATTAAATCCATTGCGGGCTTTGGTTGTCATATTCTGAGACGGTGATAATTTAAACTTGTTCATTGTTGATAACTCCTATTGTTCAGGCGCCATTATGTCTTGCAATGTTGGCACCGACCAAAGACTGACCCTGTTCGCCAGGCAACGTGATCTTGAAGCGTGTGCCTTCCCCAAATTGGCTTTCTACGCTGATCTCACCGCCGTGTTGTTCGATCACAGACTTCACGATGGCAAGCCCAAGCCCATTGCCTTCCATTTCGCTGGCTTTTCCGCTGCGAACCCGATAAAAACGATTGAAAATAAATGGCAGGTCCGCAGCTGGAATGCCATATCCGTTATCTTCGATGTGGATGGTAATCTGCCCGGGTTTGACACCGGTTTTAACCCTGATCTCACCGCCCTGCGGGGTGTACTTGATGGAATTACTGATCAGGTTGCGGAGAGCCTGCCTTAATTGCAAGGGATCGCCGCTTAGCTGGATGGATCCTTCAGGTAGAGTCACGATGAGGGATTGAAGCTTCGCCTTTGCCTGCATGCCGAATTCAGTCTCCATTTCTTGAAGAACCGTTTTAAGTTCAACTGGCTCATATTTTTGAATGGTTTCCAAGTCAGACTGGGCAAGTGACATCATGTTCTGCACTAATTCGCTCATGTTCTTGACCGAGTGTTTGATGCGTTCAACAAAATCCTTTTGGTCGTCATTAAGAGGACCGGCATGCCCTAAAAGCTGGGCATACCCTCCAATCGATGTGAGCGGGTTCTTGAGGTCGTGCGAGGCTGTGGCAATGAACTCGTTTTTGATGCGGTCGAGGTCTTTGAAGCGGCTTACATCGTGCAGAATGGCAACTGTCCCGCCGTCTTCGATGGGGGCTATGAATGCCGTAAATGTGCGCTTATCGGGCCAGACTACCTCGCCTGAATTCGACATATGCGAGAGGCGGGCTTCCTCCAAAAGGGTAATGAAGGTTTCATATCCGCTATTGGCAGGCAGAGGTTGGTTGATCTTGACTGAGCGTTCTGTGAACAATTGCTCGCCAGCCGGGTTCAGTAAGGTTAGATTACCCTGCGCATCAAAGAGCAACATGGCTTCTGCTGCGTGACGTAGAATCGCCGCAACTTTCTTTTGTTCTTGAATCACTACAGAATATAGCTGTGCATTTTCAATCGCGATGGCTGCCTGGCTGGCAATGGCTTGCAGCAAGAGAAGGTGGTCGTTATTAAAATAACATTCCTGTTCGTGTGTAAGTAAGATCAGCCCAAGCAAAGAGCGCCGACCAAGTACAGGCACCACCAGCGCCGAGCGGATGGTAGAGCCAGCATCCACCTGCCAGAGCGGGTCATTAAGGGCATCTTCGATCACCAGACCTTGACTCGTGCCTTTAACATGTTGGATCAACATTGCAGATGGGGTCAGGTTTTCGGCAGCACCAGAAGGACTTAAGACCACCTCATACTTCTCACGTACATCCTTTTCATTCTCATTCAGAATGTACATATTGCCCTGAATAGCGCCGAGAGTTTCTGCTGTGCGTTTAAGTAATACGTCTGCCAGATCTTTAATATCTAGGCGGGCGCTTAGTTGTTTGCCGATCTCCGGTAAAAGATTCAATTCGCGGTTGCGGCGGCGAGTGACATCCTCTGCCTCTTTCACGCGTAGTTTGGTGCGGATGCGTGCCATCAGTTCATGACGGTCAAAAGGCTTGGTTACATAATCATCTGCGCCGAGGTTCAACCCCGAACGAACGTCAGATGGGTCAAGCCGAGCCGCGGTTAGGATGATGACCGGGATGTGTGAAACCGCTGGGTCTTTGCGGATCTCTTCAAGAACGGTGAATCCATCCTTTTTAGGCATGTTTACATCCAATAAGATGATGTCTGGCAATTCATCATGCACCTTATTGAGGGTTTCCTGTCCATCTCTGGCAATGACCTGGTCGTAACCTTCATATTCAAGATAACGCGTTAACAAAGTGACGTTATCCAACACATCATCTGCCACCAGGATCTTAAATTTTCGTTTTACTGTGGGCTTTTTCCCATCCATGCCGGTCGATTGTTTCATCTCGACGATGGCATTATTGGCGATCTCACAAATCCTCTCGGGGCGCACCGGTTTGATAATGACATCATTGACCTTCAAGCGTTGAGCGCTCACTTTAAGCCCGGGTACGTCGTAAGCGGTAATGAGATAGGCATACGAGGGCTTTCCGCCGGGGTGGTTTTGCATTTTTTCGATCAGTTCCAACCCCGTCATTTCTGGCATGATCATATCGGTGAATAGAATATCCACACCTTTGTCCTTCACTTTTTCAAGGGCATCCGTTCCGCTAACAGCCGAAACCACGTCCACAGAAGGACCGATCTGGGAGAGGGCGCGCGCAAGCGTTGTGGCGGTGTTGGGATGGTCATCCACAACAAGGATGCGCACTAATTCTTGAGTAGGTGCGAAGGGAGTATTCATATCCATACATTTTCACCGGAATCGTTTGGAGAAAAGATAGGTTGGAGAGGGTAAAGTTGGCGAAAGTTGGGAAACGCAAAACCCGCCTCCAGCGCAGACCGGAGGCGGGTTCTTATCCATTGGGCAGGGGAATACCCCAGAACGTTGTCTACCTAATCGCTTACGAGCCGGTAGCCCGTCCCGCGCACATTAAGCAGGTAGGTTGGGCTGTGGGCGTCTGTTTCAATGATCTGGCGCAATTGGTGGATGTGCCACTTGCTCAGTTCCTGAGCTTCGCGCGTATCAGTTTGATAGCCTTGCGCTTCGGCAACCAGGGTTTGGTAATCGACCACGTTGGGGGCGTGGCGCGCAAGCACAAGTAAATAATCAAAGGAAGTGGGCGGGGTGGCAAGAGGTTCATCATTTAAGAGGACGCGCCGGGCATGCAAATCAAGCACAAGCGACCCTCTTTTGAGAAAACGCTCCTTCTCAAGAGGTGCCGGGTTGAGCGGCTCAGGCGTATTTCCTGATGAGGTTCGTGCTTCAAGGCTTTTTAATTCGTTTTGCAGGGTTTCGATTTGGGTTTGTATTTCACGCTTGCGCTTTTCACGTTGTTGGTTCAACAAAATGGAGCGGGTGCGCTCGATGATGATCTCAGGTTTGATGGGTTTGAGCAGATAATCGGTAGCGCCATGCCTCAACGCCTCAACTGCAGAATTGATATCGGGCTGGGCGGTGAAAAGCACTACAGGCAGGGCAGGGTAATGGGTGTGAATGAGTTTGAGCGCATCCATGCCTTGCATACCGGGCATGCGTAGGTCGGTTAGCACCATGTCGAAGGCGGTGGTGCGCAAATAGTCGAGCCCTTTTTCGGCGCTGTCTGCGGTGGTCACTTCGAAACCAGCCTGCTGCAAAATACGCGCCATCGTTTTGCGGAGAGATGCTTCATCATCAATGATGAGGATGTGCCCGGCGATTTTCATTCGATCTCCACGGGGATGCCCGCTACAGGCAGCCACACCTTAAAAGTAGCGCCAGATGTGATGACGTTATTTTCTGCGATCAGGCGCCCTCGGTGTTTGAGGACAATGTCGTGCGAGATGGTGAGCCCAATACCTGTGCCGCGTTTTTTGTTGGTAACGAAGGGATCGAAAATATAGGGCAAGATCGCGGGTGATATTCCCATGCCGGTATCACAAACAGACATCAAGATTTCATCGGTTTCCATTAAATATTGAGTGCGGACGGTGAGCTTTCCACCATTTGGCATGGCTTCTACACCATTCATCAGTAGGTTGAGCGCAACCTGGCGGATCTGGTCTGAAAGCGCCATGATAACAGGCAGATCTTCATCCGGTTGAAATTCGAAGGTCACATTGTTCTTGCGTAAGTGAGTGGCGGTCAGCGCGTATACATCCTCAATAATGGAATTGAGATGGGTGGGCAGAAGGTCTTCTGCCTGGGGTGGGCGGTAGGTATCACGCAGACGTTCGATCAAACCTGCCATACGTTCAGACTCGGCGATCACGATCTCGAGATCGTTATACCCTTGTGGCGTCATACCTTTTTCTTCTTTTAAAAGAAAGAGAGCGTTTTGAATAGCTTGTAGGGGGTTGTTCAGCTCATGTGAAACGGATGCCAACAGCCGCCCCATCACGGCAAGCCGTTCATTTTGAATGAGCTGGTTTCGCACGGCTTTTTCCTGTTTTAGAGAAATTTGAAGGGTTTCGTACAATTCTGCCTTCTGAAGCGAAGCCGCCAATTGGTCTGCCACAATGCCCACAAGTTGCAGGTCGCGTGGCGTGAAGTTCGTCGTTTGCGATTGCTGCACATCCAACACGCCCAGCAATTGATCGCCTGCCAAGATCGGAACCGCCAATTCAGATTTGGTATCTAACTGCACCGGGTTCTTGATATGAAAGATTACATTGCTTACATCATTTGTGAAGAAAGGCTCGCGAGTTTCAGCTACATGCCCAATGATTCCGGCTCCAGCTTTCAGGCGGTAATCCCCTTGTTTTAACCTTTTGCCGAAAGCGCTGCTGCTGGCTTTGAGAATGAAATCACCTGTTTCAGAATCGAATAAATAAACCTGCACGAGGTTGAACCCGAAATTCTGTTCCAACAGTTCAACGGCATCATGCAGTAGTTCTTTGGCATCTAGAGCCAGCAATCCTCGGCTGATGTGATAGAGGGCATTTGTTTCGCGCAACGCCTGCTGGGTACTTTCCAACAGATGCGCATTTTCGATTGCAATGGCAGCATTGATGCCAAGAGTTCGCAGCAGATCTGTCTCACTTTGGGAGAAGGCATTCGGTTGTTTGCTTTGTACGCTGATGGTGCCTAGTGTCTTTTCGCCGCTAATGATCGGAGTGACCATCAACGAACGGAATTGCACCGGGTCTCCGAGGTGGATGAAGCGGCTGTCGGTTTGAACATCCGTAACGTTGATCGTTTCTCCGCTGGCGATGGCTTGCCCGGCAATGCCTTTCCCCAGCCGCATCTTGGCTTTGCCCGCCCAAACATCTGTAAACCCAACCACGGCTTCAGGAATGAGCAGATCATTTTCTGCATCCAAACTATGGATCACGGCTTGTTCAGAACCGGGAATCAATTCCTTTGCAGATGTCACGATCAACTCTAGCACGTTGTTAAGACCGATTCGCTCGGTTTCGCTTAAGGCGCGTGCAATGCGTGTCATTGTTTCAGTTTCGCGCAGCCGTCTTTTTAATTCAAAATCGCGTTGGGCATTCCATAAAGCCAGCGCGATTTGCTCTCCGGCTTGTGAGGCGTTGCTCACTTCTTCTTCCGTAAATTGATGTGTTTCCTTATAGGCGAGGATGATGGCACCGATCTTGATCTTGCCAACGATAAGCGGAATTGCCGCCGCCGACTTAACTGGGAACTGCTTCGCCACATCAGCCGAAACATACGCCGAGTTTTGAAGATCTTCGGCAAACAAAATGTGTTCAGCTTCAAGGGCTGAGCGCGTTAGATTTTTTTTGTCTTTTGGAAAGTAATGTTCCTGATAGGGAATGCTCAATCGGGCAGTGGTAGCAAGCGGAACAACCTCATCATTTTCAGCATCCCAACGTGAGATGTAACAATCATCTGCTTGGGTCAGGTCGGCTAGTTCGTGTGCCAACTGTTGAATAAGCGCATTGAAATCTTTCGATGTGATGATGGCATGAGTAATATTGTTGAGCAGGGATAAGAAACGTTCGCGCAAACGCAATTGCTGTTCCGCTTGCACACGCTTTTTTTCACGCCCACCCAATGCGCCAGAGACGGCTCCTGCCAGAATGAGGAAAAAGCTGGCAACAAGCCCACTGAGTGGTGCCCCGCTTGGGAGGCTGATCAGAAAAAAGGTTAAGAGAGAGGCGAGCACTCCGGCTAGGATTCCCCCGTAGAATTCGAACATCCATCCTGCCGCAATGACCGGCAATGCGCTCAAAACCCACGCTGTGGCACCAAGCGACTCACGGAATAAGCTGACAGCAAGCAGGAACAGAATCGTCAGAGATGCAACGATCCCCCACTTGACCAGAGGCGCTTGAGCGTTGACGTTCATGCTCACTATTTTAGCACTCTAGAGGTGGGGGATCGAGTTCGTAACAACCTTGTAAGGCGTTATTTGGCGTATTCGGTGGCTCTTGTTTCGCGAATAACCGTTACACGGATCTGACCGGGGTATTGCATGGTCTCTTCGATCTTCTTGGCAATGTCGCGTGCCAGGCGGGTGGAGCCGAGATCGTCGATCGTATCTGGCTTGACGAGGATGCGTACTTCGCGCCCAGCTTGGATGGCGAAAGCCTGTTGCACACCTTCGAAAGACATGGACATTTCTTCGAGCGAGCGGATGCGTTTGATATAGGCTTCGAGGTCTTCGCGGCGTGCGCCAGGGCGGGCACCCGAGATGGCATCTGCGGCTTCCGTGATGACGGCTTCTACGGTTTCCTGATCCACTTCATGGTGGTGGGCGGCGATGGCATTCACGACTACGGCATTGACTCCATAGCGTTTGCAGAATTCGGCGCCGAGCCCGGCATGTGTGCCTTCTTGGTTGTGGTCCATGGCTTTGCCGATGTCATGCAAGAAGCCGCCCATTTTGGCAAGCTCTACATTGGCACCAATTTCGGCGGCGAGGATGCCCGCCAGTTTGGAGACTTCTACTGCATGGGCAAGTTGATTCTGACCATAGGAGGTGCGGAACTTGAGACGACCGATCATCTTCAAAATT